>CALFBL010000235.1 GCA_937951695.1 uncultured Granulosicoccaceae bacterium
GGAATATTGTCAATGATTTGTCTTAGCCAAACACTTGCTTTGGGTTGGAGTGGCGTCGCCTTCGAGCTGTACACGGTTGAGGATTCCCGCTGAGCTGTCGAGCGCGACGAATTTCAGTTCACAATCACACGTTTTCTCGAACGCCGCTTTGACAATTGGACCTGCGCCCCATTCAGCGGTGAACGCATCGTAAGTATAGACGGTCAGGGTGTCTTTGGCGTTCGCAAAGCTTGAGAAGGCCATAGTCACACACAGGCCTAAGGTTGCCAGAACGTATTTTGAAAACGCGCGGATTGTCGTTGAGGTTATTGGTTTGGGTTGGGGGTAGGTTTGGTTTAACGCCATGAAAGTCATCTCCGAATCACAGTGGGGTGTTTAGTGTGATGATGACCAGCGTGTGCTTTTTGGACTCAATCCCTACGCCGGTACTAACCGGATCAGGTCGTGCGGGTTGTTTCTACTCTCAGCCTTTCGGCACCCCGTTGAGTCATCATCGCGTCCGCAGATCAGGTGATCACGTCGAACGCTGGGTATATTGTGAAGTCAAGCCAGCCGGGATGCAAGTCAAAATAACCTTGGTATTGGCAAAACCAGGACGATCAGGCGATGATTGACGTTTGCGGATATCCCAGAGAAAAAACCCCAGTCAGCGGGGCTGACTGAGGCCGGACCGTCTAGGCTCCTCAGGAATGTGAACGTTTCACTTTGGGTCACCCACTCCGTGGTAACTCGGTCCGTGTAAACAACTGCCCCATTGGAGCGGTTCTTCCCTCTGATGCAATGGAATAACGATCACGACCCGAGTATCAACACATGAACACTAAAACGCTATCGGAATAAGCCGATATATTCGTAAGATTAATCTGATTTTATTGTCAGAAATTTCCTACCCTGCTCGATTCATACTGGTTTATAAGGAGTCCGTCAATTGATCAATTTGCTGCAGCGCGTCAGCCAGGCTTCCGTCAGCGTCGATGGGGAAAGAATTGCTGCCATTGACCTTGGCCTGCTGGTAATGGTGGGGTTTGAGTCTGGAGATGTTGCAGCAAACGAATCGCCTAATGAAGGATTCAATCTCGAAAAGTTGCAAAATAATACTAAAAAAAGGCTCGATAGAATGGCTGATCGGCTGCTGGCCTACCGAGTGTTTCCCGATCGGCAGGATCGGATGAATCTGAACGTTGTGCAGGCGGAAGGCGCATTGCTATTGATACCCCAATTCACTCTGGCGGCGGATACCTCAAAGGGGCTGCGGCCCGGATTTCACACCGCGGCGCCACCGGAGCAGGCCAAGCTTCTGTTCGATCGTTATCTTGAGGCGTTGAGCTTGCGTTATCCCAAGGTTCAGCAAGGCCGGTTTGGCGCCGATATGCAGGTATCACTCGTGAACAACGGGCCGGTGACTTTCTGGCTTCAGCTGTGAATTCACCGTGTACAATTGGATGAACTTCGCCCAATAACCGACTCCAATCAGGAGAATGCGCATGACCGGTCGACGGGCAAGCGTTGAACGCAACACAAAAGAGACTCGAATCAAAATCGCCCTCGATTTGGACGGTTCGGGTGTGGCAAAGCTCAATTCCGGGGTGCCGTTTCTCGATCACATGCTTGATCAAGTGGCGCGCCACGCTTTGGTTGACCTTGACGTACAGTGTGATGGAGATACCCACATCGATGATCATCACTCGGTCGAGGACATTGGCATAGCGCTGGGAAGCGCCACCAACGAAGCCTTGGGGGATCGGCGGGGTATCTACCGTTACGGTCATGCCTATGTGCCGCTGGATGAAGCTCTATCTCGAGTGGTCATTGATTTCTCCGGTCGGCCAGGTCTTTTTTTTCACGCTGATTTTACCCGCGACAAAGTCGGTAGCTTCGACGTGGATCTGGTATCGGAATTCTTTCAAGGCTTCGCCAATCACGCACGCGCCACTGTGCACGCCGATGTGTTGCGCGGTGTCAACGACCACCATAAAATCGAAACGCTGTTCAAAGCGTTTGGCCGTGCTTTGCGTGCATCGGTCAGTGTCGATGAGCGCTCCGATGGGGCTTTGCCATCCACGAAAGGCTCGCTGTAAATCAGCCTGCGCACCCAAGACGTGTTTCTCAACAGCTAAGTTCGTTTAACCTGGAAGTGGTATGCAACGCATAGCGGTCATCGACTACGGTATGGGTAATTTGCGCTCGGTGTCAAAAGCTGTGGAATTTGTGGCGCCCGGTGATGAAGTGTTGGTCACCAGTGATGCGACGCTGATCAATGAGGCTGATCGGGTTATTTGCCCGGGTCAGGGCGCTGCATCGGATTGTATGCAAGCGCTGTATGAGCACGGTTTAATCGAGGTGACTAAAGCGGTGGCGAATACGCGTCCATTTTTCGGTATCTGCATGGGGTTGCAAGTATTGCTGACCCGCAGCGATGAAAACGGTGGCGTGGATTGCTTGGGTGTATTCTCAGGCAGTGTGCAGCGCTTTGCGACCCCGTTGCTGGAAAAGAGCCAAGCGCGATTAAAAGTGCCACACATGGGATGGAGCGAGGTCACTCGATACGAAGCTGCGCAATCTGCTCACCCGATGTGGGACGGAATCGATGACGGTGAACGCTTTTATTTTGCGCATTCCTATTACTGTGTACCGACTGATCCAATGCACGTTGCAGCGACCACGCAGTATGGCCAGTCAATAGCGGTGGCGTTGGCGAAAGATTCGGTGTTTGCCTGTCAGTTTCATCCCGAGAAGAGTGCAAATGCTGGCTTGCAGTTGTTGACCAATTTTGTTCGTTGGAACGGCACCGCGTGAAGTGTGTGTTTGCCCAGCATTACCTTAACCGGCCTTATTCAGGAGTTCTTGGGTGTTAGTCATTCCGGCAATTGATTTAAAAGGCGGGCACTGCGTGCGTCTCAAGCAAGGACGTATGGACGACAACACGGTATATTCCACACAACCTGTGGAGGTGGCTGGTCAGTGGCTAGCGCAAGGCGCGAGACGCTTGCACTTGGTGGACCTTGACGGCGCCTTTGCAGGAAAACCGGTAAACGCTGGCGTTATTAACGCGATCTGTTTAGCCTATCCCGAACTCCCCGTGCAGATCGGTGGTGGCATACGAAACCTCGATACGGCCAAGGCCTACATTGACGCCGGAGTGTCGTGGGTCATCATCGGTACTCAAGCGGTTAAAGAGCCAGCGTTTGTTGACGCGCTGTGCAAGGCCTGTGCGGGCAAAGTCATTGTTGGGCTTGACGCTAAAGCCGGCTTGGTGGCCACCGAAGGCTGGGCTGATGTGTCCGATATTACGGCGGTATCGCTGGCTAAACAATTTGAAGACATCGGCGTGTCTGCAATTGTTTATACCGACATCAGTCGCGACGGCATGATGCAAGGGGTTAACGTCGAACAAACCTCGGCGCTTGCAGACGCGATCAATATACCAGTCATAGCGTCTGGCGGGGTTACCGATCAACGCGATATTGATGCACTGCTAAAACAGGCCAAGCGCGGTATCGCCGGTACGATTGTCGGACGCGCAATTTATGAAGGCACACTGGATCTGGCCTCGGCACAAGCCATCGCCGACCGAGCGTTCGGGGCTTAAACGATGGGGTTGGCGAAACGCATTATTCCCTGTCTTGATGTGGATGGGGGTCGCGTGGTCAAAGGCGTTAACTTTATCGACATTCGCGATGCCGGGGATCCGGTCAGTGTGGCAAGACGTTACAACGAGGAAGGCGCGGATGAAATCACGTTTCTCGACATCACAGCCAGTTCGGACAATCGCGACACCATTTTTCCGGTGGTCGAACAAGTTGCCTCGGAAGTATTCATTCCGTTAACGGTTGGCGGTGGGGTACGCGAGGTTGCGGACGTTCGCAGGTTGCTGAACGCAGGGGCTGACAAGGTCAGTATCAACACCGCGGCCGTGTCCAATCCGGATGTGGTTCGAGAAGCTTCCGATAAAGTGGGTTCGCAGTGTATCGTCGTGGCGATCGACGCTAAAACGGTGAGTGCTGGAGGAGATCCGCTGCGCTGGGAAATATTCACGCACGGTGGGCGAAAATCTACGGGTCTTGATGCGGTTGAATGGGCCAAGCGCATGGCCGAGTATGGGGCGGGAGAAATTCTGTTGACCAGTATGGATCGGGATGGCACCAAGATCGGTTTTAATTTGCCTTTGACCCGAGCCATCAGCGACGCGGTTGACATTCCGGTCATTGCCTCGGGTGGGGTGGGCAATTTGCAACATCTGGCGGACGGCGTCATTGAGGGTGGGGCCGATGCCGTGCTCGCCGCCAGTATTTTTCACTTTGGTGAATACTCCATTGGTGAAGCAAAACAGCATATGGCTTCGCAGGGGATTGAAGTGCGGTTAAATCGGCCCTGATATGCGCCATCGACCAGTGCCTGCGCGTGATAAAATCGTGCCCAAGCATGGCCAGTGACGAAAGTGTGTGATGGACATAATCGGTGAGGTGCAGTTTGACAGCAATGGCTTGGTGCCTGTGATCGCTCAGGATGCCCGCAGCGGTCAGGTACTGATGTTCGCCTGGATGAACGCCGCTGCTTTGACAGAGACGGTTGAAACTGGATCTGCTGTCTACTTCTCACGATCGCGACAGGCTTTGTGGCGCAAGGGTGAATCCTCTGGCAATACCCAGAAAGTGACCTCCTTGCAGCTCGATTGTGACGGGGATGTGATTTTAATGCGCGTGGAACAGCGGGGCGGGGTCGCCTGTCATACCGGACGAGCGCATTGTTTTTACCGCACACTGGACGACTCGGATAAGCTTCACCCTATCTGGAAGGTGACAGAAAGCGTCATTAAAGACCCTGTAGCGATGTACGGGCGTAATTGAGTACTGAGATCGGGTCAATCCATGACGAACACATCACACATTGGCGATACACTCGGTGCTTTGGTGCGGGTGTTAGAGTCACGCAAAGGGGGCGATCCTGAGAAATCCTACGTTGCCCGCTTGTTTCACGAGGGTGATGACACCATGCTTCAAAAAGTGGGTGAGGAAGCCGTAGAATTCATCCTTGCAGGTAAAAATTCGGATTCTGAGCAGCTGGTGGCGGAAGCGGCCGATGTTTGGTTCCATATGCTGGTATTTTTGAGTCAGCGCGGGCTAGGGCCTGTTGACATATTAAATGAACTGAATCGCCGTGAGGGCCTGTCGGGCCTTGACGAAAAGGCGGCTCGCGGCAACGCGTAACGCTCACTCGATTTCTAATTAGGAGTAACCCGACGATGATGCCAAGTGTTCCCCAGTTACTGATTGTTCTGGCCATTGTTGTTTTGATCTTTGGCGCCAAGCGCTTACGCAACTTGGGCGGTGACCTAGGAGGAGCGGTTAAGGGCTTTAAGCAGGCGGTGAAAGAAGAGGGTGCGGACGACCCTTCAGCGCAGATTGAGAAAGACGGCGATGAGGCGGCTGACGTCAATAATGCGGCGGCGGCCATGCGTGAAAAAGACGAATCTAAATCGGCTTAGTCCGAGTCCGATATGTTTGATGTAGGTTTTCTTGAAGTTCTGGTCATCGGCGTTGTGGCGCTGATCGTTATCGGGCCTGAGAAACTGCCAGCTGTTGCAAGGACGGTTGGCGGCTGGGTTGGAAAAGTGCAGCGCTTCGTGCGTGGTGTGAAGTCCGACTTTGCCAATGAGCTGAAAAGCGGGGATCTGCAAAAGATCATCGGCGATCAGAATGATCAAATCAATGAGCTGCGCAGTTTAGTGAACAACGCCCGGCAAGAATTAAAAGCCGGGGTTGATGATGCTACCTCAACGACTCGTACCAGCATGGCTGATTTTAAAAAGATGGTTGAAGACGGTGACGGCGAAACGCAACTCAACGATTCTCCTCCCACCGGAACCGGCACATCGGCAGGTGATTCCTCTAGCCGCCAAACTCTGGCTGAACCTGAAGACGATGCATCCGACGAAGCGCCTGTACGCTCTGCAAAAGCAGCATCTTCTGACTCAACTCAGCAAAGTGACTAACCCGCTATGAAGCCGGCCGACGATCTCGTCGATAAAGAACAAGGATTCCTGTCACATCTTGTAGAACTACGTGAGCGTCTGGTTAAGATCGTTATCATCGTAGCGCTTATATTTGCGGCTCTTTTT
This sequence comes from uncultured Granulosicoccaceae bacterium, assembly GCA_937951695.1. Taxonomy (GTDB): domain Bacteria; phylum Pseudomonadota; class Gammaproteobacteria; order Granulosicoccales; family Granulosicoccaceae; genus Granulosicoccus. The sequence continues at coordinate 6,119 of CALFBL010000235.1, forward strand.
GCCTTTAGAAACGAAATCTACCTCGCCTTTGCTGCCCCCTTGGCCGATCAGCTTGGGCCGGACGCTAACATCCAGACAATTGATCCGGCGGGCAGTTTCTTTGCACCCCTGAAATTGGTGCTCATGATGAGCGTGTTTCTGGCGATTCCTTTTTTGCTGTATCAAATATGGGCGTTTGTCGCCCCTGGGTTATACAAACACGAAAAACGTTTGGTGTTTCCTCTGCTGGTCTCAAGCACTGCTTTGTTTTACCTCGGAGTGGCGTTTGCGCACTTTGTGGTATTCCCGATTGTGTTCGCGTTTTTTGTTGGCGCGGCACCGGAAGGAGTACAGGTCAATACCGACATTACACGGTATCTGGACTTTGCCATCACCTTGTTCTTCGCCTTCGGCATTGCGTTTGAAGTGCCGGTCGCCACCGTGCTACTTGTGATGGTTGGTGTTACCACACCCGATCAGCTGGCTAAGGCGCGGCCCTATGTATTTGTTGGGGCGTTTGTGGTGGGTATGTTCCTTACGCCACCGGACTTTATCTCACAAACGCTGTTAGCAATTCCAATGTGGTTGCTGTTTGAAATCGGCATCATATTTTCGCGCACCTTGAAAGTACGTGTGAAAGAAGCCGGTGAAGCCATCGGGAAGGCCGCTGATGACGAAAGCGTGATGGAAACATTGACTGATGCGTCCGAGACAAGTAACTCTGATAGAACTCAGACCAACTCAAACACGGTTAAGGGAAGCTACAAGACCAGCTTGATGGATAACCCGGAAGACCCGGATGCAAGTGGTCCTTAACACCCCGAAAAAAGCCCCCCAGATATGAAACCATCGGTCATGCCGCCACGTCGCCCCGTTCTCTTAATCGTTATGGACGGTATGGCGGTTAATCCCTCGCCGATCAATAATGCGGTTGCCGCGGCGAACACGCCGAACCTGGACGAGATTCAATCAAGTCATCCTACGTGCCTGATCGAGGCTTCAGGCATGGCCGTGGGCTTACCTGATGGGCAGATGGGCAATAGCGAAGTGGGCCACTTGAGTCTGGGTGCGGGAACTCTGTTGAAGCAGGACCTTGTTAAAGTTTCTGACAGCATCCAGTCTGGTAAATTTGATGACAACGAGGTGGTTCTGGCGGCCATCGAACACGCAAAACAGCAGCACCGGCCGCTGCATGTGCTCGGGCTGATTTCCGATGGCGGCGTGCACAGTCATGTCGATCACGCGGTGGCCCTGATTCATTTGTGTGGCAAACACGGCGTGAAACCGTTGTTGCATATGATCACCGATGGTCGTGACACCGCCCCCGCCTGCGCCACTGATTATTTGCCGGCGGTGAATAAAGCTCTGGAAGGCGCTGGTGGGGCTATAGCGTCGTTAATGGGGCGTTACTTCGCTATGGATCGGGATAACCGTTGGGATCGAGTCGAATTGGCGTGGCAGGCGATTGTCAACGGTAAAGGTCGGCCAGCCAAGAATGTGAACGCAGCTCTCAAGGCCGCGCGCGCTGATGATGAAACCGATGAATTTATAAAACCCACGGTTCTGGAGGCTCATGAAAAGCTGGGTGCCGATGACACTGTGGTGTTCATCAACTTTAGAAACGATCGTCCTCGAGAACTCAGTGAGGCGCTAGGATTGAAGGACTTTTCACACTTTGACCGCGGTGATTATGAACCGGTTTCTCTGACCACCATGACGCGATACGAATCCAGTTATCCGTTCGCTTACGCGTTTTCCAAAGACGCAGCGCAGATTACGCTCGGCGAGGTGGTAGCGGGCGCGGGTGTGTCGCAGCTGAGGGCGGCGGAAACAGAAAAATTTCCCCACGTCACATTCTTCTTCAATGGCGGCCGCGATGAGCCACTTAACCGGGAAGAGCGCTTGATGGTGAAGTCACCGGACGTGGATACCTATGATTTAAAACCGGAAATGAGTGCGTATGAAATCGCTGACGGTGTCGTTGAGGCATTGAACAAACGTCACTATGGTTTCGTACTGGTGAACTTCGCTAACGGTGATATGGTCGGGCACACCGGAGTGCCCGATGCGGTGGTCAAAGCGGTGGAGACAGTGGATGAGGTGGTTGGGCGTTTGTGGACTTGCGCCACGAACAACGGCTATTCCATCATATTAACTGCTGACCACGGAAACGCCGATCTGTTGAAGGATCCTGTCACGGGGGATCCGCATACACAACACACCACGTTTCCTGTGCCTTGCACCGTGTACGATTGGGAGCCTGCTGAGTTGGGCTGTGGTAACTCGCTGACCGGCATTGCCCCAACAGTGTTGGCGCTGATGGGATTGGAACAGCCAGATGAAATGGATGGACGCTCGTTACTATTAGTGCCGCAATGAGGCAGTTCCCTTACGGCAAACTTTTTAAGGAATTTTACGATGGCGGATAACGAATATACCCCTCCGGACGTCTGGACTTATGACGCAGAGAACGGTGGCGAGTGGGCAAGCATCAATCGCCCAACAGCGGGTGCTCGTGAAAAGAAAGTGTTGCCGGTGGGTGAACATGCTTTGCAGTTGTATTCCATGGCCACACCTAACGGTGTCAAAGTCACGGTGTTGCTGGAAGAGCTGCTGGCATTGGGTAAAGCGGACGCAGAATACGACGCCTTTCAGATCAAGATTGGTGATGGCGATCAGTTCGGCAGTGATTTTGTCGACATTAATCCCAACTCCAAGATTCCGGCCTTACTCGATCACAGTACTCAGCCCCCCACTCGGGTGTTCGAATCAGGATCGATCCTGTTGTATTTGGCGGAAAAATTTGATGCTTTCATACCCACAGAGTTGGCGGCAAGAGCCGAGTGCATGAACTGGTTGTTCTGGCAGATGGGCAGTGCGCCTTATCTGGGTGGCGGGTTCGGACACTTCTACGCCTACGCACCGGAGAAGTTTGAATACCCCATTGATCGGTTCACGATGGAGACCAAGCGTCAGCTGGATGTATTGAATCAGCACTTGGCAAACAACGAGTACATGGCCCCGGGCGGTTACTCTATTGCCGATATCGCAATCTGGGCATGGTATGGCAGTTTGGTGCTTGGCAAATTGTACAGTGCAGACAAATTTTTAAGTGTTCACGAATACGCTCACGTTCAGCACTGGGCAAAACAAATCAGTGAACGCCCCGCTGTTAAGCGAGGGCAAATGGTTAACCGGTCATGGGGTGAGCCAGAAGGGCAATTGATCGAGCGTCACGCTGCCAGCGATTTCGATACCCAAACTCAAGATAAAATCGGCACTGATTGACTATTCTGCGGTGGCTGAGATGCCGCCGCGAACTTGTCTATAGGCACTTGACTACAAATCTATACACTGGCTTACCGACATCAAGCCCAAGTCGAACGCTTTCTTTTTACTGCGGTACAGTTGAAAGCGAACGTTGGATTCCACCAAGGTGGATTCCGGAGCCCAGATTTCGGGATCGTGCGACGGGCCACCGCCTAACAGCACGTGATTAATGAATTGATCCCCAGATCGATAACCGACTGAGCGGAAATTAGGCGAATCAAAATAAGCCACGGTCACCACGTCAGCGCCGGCGTGTATGTTGGCCGCATAGCCTACGATCGGGCATGTCTCTCCACCGAGCAGTTCAATTAAGGTGTCATTTGGCAGCACGACCACGCGTTTACCGTCTGATGCCACTCGTACTGCCAATTGAATCAGCTCGGGTAGCGGGAGATGCACGCCATCGTCGTCGAGTCGATTCGGGTAAGAGGGAGCCATGTTCCGGCTCGCTAAACCGGTCTGTTTGAGCAGCTCGATTGTGGCCAAAATCATTGGCGCTACCTCGTTGCTGCATTGCCCGATAAAGGGTTTGATATCGATTGATCGTCGGTCTTCAACCAGCCTGAACTCGTGCTTGGCGGCAAATGCGCGTAGGTACTGCAAGTTATCAGGCTGAAGGCTCGCCATGCCTGGCGGGAGATAAAATGCCGGTTTGTTACCGGTATGGGCGCAGCAGAACGAGGTTCTTAGGCCAAGATCGAGCTGTCGATCGGTAGCAGAAAACCAATACGCCAGTGTATTGATCCACGGCGCTGATTCAACTGTTTTGGGTCTGTTCTTTGTAGCAAGAGCTGTCACAGCGAAATTCCAGATTCGGAGTCGCTGTTGTGGTGCTAAATTCGGGCCATAACGAGCACTTTGGGTAAAGTTATGCGCGATTGGGTCGCTAACCTGCCGCGTCAGATTCTGCCGGCGTCAAAGCCTTGATGGTCAGTGCGTGAATAGCGCCGGACTGAATGTGATCTTGCAGCGCGGCGTACACTAATTGATGGCGTTTGACTTTACTCATGCCCTCAAACGTTTCAGCCACAACACGCGCTTCGAACTTACTGCCATCGCCAGAGACGACTGCGTTTGCGCCGACGATAGCCTTTTCGACGAGGCCGCTGAAGTAGTCCATTCTCAGGACGGGGTTTTGGGATTCCATAGGAGTAGAATACACAAAAAAAAGGGCCCGACAATGCCGAGCCCTACTGGGGGTGAGAACGTGGCACTAAATCGTTGTTGTGTCACGCATCTATATTTTAGTAACAACTTAAGATAAGTCAACTAAGTATTTGATTGCACAGCAAATAACAGTCTTTCAATGCGCGATAATTGACACATTCCCTCAGTTCGGGCTCTCGAAGAATACGTAGGAGGTTGAATAGTCGCTGATTTCGAAATACACCTTTTTCTCCCCGTCATCGACCTGATCGTTCAAATTCGCGTCTAGCACACCATAACCGAACCGATATGGTCGATCGACACCGTTGCTGGTGCCCGATGCGGTACTGAGTTTGTCGATCCGCAGAAAGCGCCGCACCAGGTTTTCGCCGGCATAAATTTCCAGAATGCCGTTGGTTCCTGTCCAATTTTGAATTGAGCGACCCAGTTTGTTTTGTGATTCCTGGGTACAGCCAGCGGTGACTACGGCAACTAGGGCAGCCATGCCCATTAGCGTCTTGTGTTTCATTTGGATTAGATAGTCCTGTAGAGTCGGGCCGTTAAGTCTAACCAGTCGTCTGACGGTTGTCGCGACAGGGTGGCTTGGACTAAACTTCACCTCCCGGCGTTTTTGGACAGTCTCCGCATGAGTGCAAAAGTTACAGGCCCCCACGGCAAACCCTACGGCATCGCCGTCAGCATGCCGGAAGGGGACCCGATGAGCGCCCCGCACTTGCTCGGTGATGAATGGTCTGGAACCCGTTGGTACGCTACCGCTGCGGAAAGAAATACGGCGCTGGCTGCGATGAAAAATCAACCTGCGTATTACCGCAAGGGCGATTCACCGTCTATTCTGCTGGAAATGATCGACCCTTAGTAGGGTTAGCTGACTCTAGGTTTTTTGGAGAAATGAAGTATTCCAGCTGAGTATTGGCGGTGTTGAGGACGGCAAAATCGTCGGCATTAACCTGAAAATGCGCCACCGCGGCCGTTGGCATGGCCCCGGTTTTAGAACCACTGAGCTTGTCCGCCAGCTCTTCAAGACCGGGATTATGCGCCAGTACCAGCACATGTTGGGGCGATGTGGGTTGCGATAAAAAATCGGTTTGTACGGTATGTAAGATTCGCTCAGCACTCGCCTGGTACAGCTCATCGTAATACTGCACCGAAGATTCGGCCACCAGCCCGCCTTGTGCCAGCGCCGCCAGTGTTTGTTGGGTCCGCGTGGCGGTACTGACGAGGCACCGATCCGGTGTCAGATTCCGCTTCAGCAGCGCTTCTGCCATGCTTGGTGCATCTCGCAACCCGCGCGAGTTCAAGGGTCTGCGATGATCCCCATCAGCGGGTGAATTCCAACTCGACTTGGCATGCCGAAATAGGGTTAGGGTCAGCACAACGATGCCTCATGTGTTTACTCGTGCAGTTAACCGTCTGCGCTGGTGGGTTTACCGTCCTCGTCACGGATGAAACCGATTCCTTTCTCGGTGTTGACACGGTACCAGCCATCGACCATTTTTTCCAATGGCAGACGCGTACCGGGCGTGACTCGCATGAGTAGCTCCGCGTCCAATTCCGGTGAGGCGTACACCACTTTTGGAAAGTAGGTCCCAATCACCCGTATGTACTCATCGCCATCGAAATCGAGCGAGTCATCGCTGCTGGATTCGCCCAATGGCCGCAACACAAAGCGTCGATTCGGATCAGCTTTTTTCACGACAACATCAGCCAAATCAGGGCCAATATCATCCACTGTGGGTCGACTTTTTTGTTCCGCACCGCGTATGGCAATGGCCGAGGGTATTGTGGAAGGCTTGCCGTTAACGATCGGTGGCAGCAGAAAACCGGGCACCACGATCGGTTGCCCCACCGTTAGCCGACGTGGGTCTGTTATGCCGTTAGATTCTGCAATGATCGACCAGTTGGTTGAGCTGCCGGTGAGTTTGTCGGCAATTGTCGCCAGTAAATCCCCGCGCTTCACGATGTAAACAAGATCCGGTGATTCGGTCACTAGGTCGATAGGGATATACTCGGACGGGCTTGGGTTGCCACTAGTCGGCGCGGTTGCGCTGCAAGCACTGAACAACACCGTTGACAGTGTAGAGGCTGCTAAAAGCGTTGAACGTTTGCCAGAAGGTTTGTTCATAATTTTATCCACGAGTCAGACTGGCTTTCTCGACCGCCTTCGTTGTGTAAAGGCATTAGGATATTGGCTTACTCCCACTTCCGCCGCGAACAGGCACTAGCTTTGCCCGTGAACTGCGTCTCAAGAGGTGGCTACCGCAGTGCCCACGCACAGTTTACTGCGATTTCCACTCAAAGACTGTGTCGGTTTACGACACAAAAAAGCCCGCTGAACCTTTGGCTCAGCGGGCTCGATGGAGCGCCGCGCTATAGCGTATGGTTTATTTTATGTCGCGAGAATGCATGTAGCCGATACCGTGCTCGGTGGTTACTTCGTACCAAGGGCCCATGGCCCGCGACACCACCATCTCAGTACCGGGTGAGACCCGCATCAGAAGACTGGAGGAGAAGTCAGCTTCGTTATAGACCGCTTTTGGGTAGTACGTGCCGCTGACCATAATGACGTCGCCGGCACCGCCTTCAGGCACGGGCTTGGCGTTGACGAGCTGGTCGACATCGCTGGGTTGATAGGCGGCTTCCACTATCGTGATTTCCTGACTGTCATCCATCACGTCGCCTGCTGTGGCGACCATCTCTGCTGAAGCGTCGATCGCTTCTTCGTTGGAATTCGGTGCAGCCTCTGGCACTGAAGCCGCAATCAGCTTCCCGGTTGCGTCGGCATCGGGATTGCTCTGTGCTGGCCTGGCAGCCACCACGTTGGAGCCGCCGAGCTCAACCTTCGCCATTTCCACCGGTACGTAGATGGTCTGGCCATATCGAATGCGCCCGATGTCTTTTTCGGTGAACCCGTTATGGTCAGCGATGGCTTGCCAGTTAGTCGCGTCCCCTGTGGTTCGTTTAGCCATGTCCCAGAGCGTCTCACCCACATCCGCCTTTAACGCTACAGCGTTTTCAGTAGGGTCCACGGGCAGTGCGGCCGCTGGCGCTGCCGTATCAGCATCAGCCATGAGGTTTTCAGCGATTTCGCCGGTTTGCGTCGACTGAATCGAATCGGCGTCAAGCGCCACCGAGGTACCTGCGCCCGAAGCGAACGGATCGCGTTCGAGATCGGCCTGTGTGATTGGTTGAACGTTATCGACGTTCAGTCGGGCGAGCTCACTGTCATTGACGCTAGGTAAGGGGCGCAGCTCTAAGGGGGCGAGATCGGCGTAAGTGGTTGCAGAGGTTTCGTCTACCAATGTGCGGGCCTCTCCGCTTACAACCGTCTCATTCTGTATGACGTTTGCCACAACTTGCGGTAACACAAGGTCTGCCGGGATGAAGATTTCCTGGCCAATTTGT
>CALFBL010000236.1 GCA_937951695.1 uncultured Granulosicoccaceae bacterium
GCTGAGATAGATAGCCGCAATTGTGCCCATTGGAATAGCTACTGCTAGAGCAACTCCTGCACTCATCAAAGTCCCTGAAAGTAATGGCAGAATACCGTATTGAGGATTAATAAACAAAGGAGTCCACTTTGTTCCTGTTAAGAAGTCAATCAGAGGAACTTCTTGAAAAAATAAAAATGACTCTTTAATAAGAATGTATAAAATAGCTACCGTTGTCGCTACCGACGAAAAAGCAGCTAAAAATAAAATAAATTCGATAACCTTTTCTTTAACTTGTCGCGTTACGTTAGGTTTATATGTCTGTTTCGACCTGGATTTTAAAGTTGTTTGAGTCGTGGCGATACAGCGCGAGCGCACCTTGTGTACCCCTGCCGAACAACGCGCGGTATTCGGGAGCTGTGGCGACCTGTTCTGGCCTACCCGCACAACAGACGTGTCCGTTAAGGCAAATAACGTGATCGGAGGAAGCCATGACCACATGCAGTTCATGGCTGACCATCAATACCGCGCAACCCGACTGTTTACGTATGTCATCGATCTGGCGATAAAAGGCGGCAGAACCCGGTTGATCCAGCCCCTGAGTGGGTTCATCTAGGATGACTACCTGCGGCTCACCCAGCAATGCTCTGGCTAACAGTACCCGCTGACGCTGACCGCCGGAGAGTTCGGTATATTGCGCGTTAATGCAATCGGCTACGCCGGCGGCTTCCAACGCAGCCTCGGCCGCATTTCGGCTGATGGCGCAAGGCAAACTGAGCAGTCGTTTTACCGACAACGGTAAGGTGGGGTCGATAACAACGCTCTGTGGCTGATAACCGATGCGCACCGACTCTTTACGTTCGATGGTGCCACCACTTAACGGCACATTACCGATCAGGGCCTGTAACAGCGTCGACTTACCCGAGCCGTTGGGTCCGACAATGGTGGTGATTTCCGCAGGCGATACCTCGAACGACACCTTGTCGAGTATCGGTATTCCGCCGCGCTTTACTTGCACATCGGTTGCGCTGATTAACGGCAGTTGGGACATACGCCCTCCACTTCAACCACGCACTGCTCCATCACAAAGCCTGCGTCTCGGGCCGTTTTCCCCAGCGCTCCGCGATTGAGTTCAGGATGCGTTTCCGCCACAACGCTGCACACTCGGCAAATCAAGAACGCCGGTGCGTGTTGTATCTCCGGCATACTGCAGGCAACGAAGGCGTTTAACCGCTCGATTTTGTGCGCGAAACCGTATTGCACCAGAAAATCCAGCGCGCGATAGGCCACCGGTGGCTGCGAATTAAATCCATCTTCACGTAATCGATCCAGAATGTCGTACGCCCCTATAGCCCGGTGTTCGGACAGCAGTATTTCCAGCACGCGTTGCCGGGCAGGCGTCAGTTGCAGCCCAGCCTGCTCACAGGCATGGGTGGCAAATCGTACCCCGTGCTGGATGCAGCGGCGATGATTGTGTCGATCGAACCCAGTCGCGGGCGCGGTTTTTGAAGAAACTATCGGCATAGGCGTCCATGCGGTGTGGAGCGTAGATGTTATACTATATCATCTATGAACATCTCACTACCCAAAACCCTAGGCTTGGCACTGAGCCTGCTCGTGCCGTGTTCGGTCGCCTACGCTGAAGTCCAGCGCCCATCGGCGCTTCCAAAGCAGAACGATGCGTCACCGGTGATCGGCGCTAACCCACACATCGACATCGCCACCGACATTCCGTTCATGGCATCGCTGATTACCAATATCGTAGGCGAGAACGATCGCGTAACGAGTCTCGTCACAGCGTCTGATTCACCCCACACCTTTGCGTTTCGACCCAGCACGATGCGCTCGATTCAAAACGCCGACTTGGTGGTGTTCATCGGTGAGCAGTTCATGCCAGCGGTGGTAAACGCGGTCAAGGAAGTCACCTCGGACAGCCAAATGCTGACCTTGCTTGATCTAGACGGCATCACGCTGTATAGATCGACTGAGAAAGATCAACACCATGAGCATGACGATAAGCCCGAACATAACGTGTTTGCCGACCCACATCTATGGACCGACCCATTAAACTTGCACGTCGTGGCTGGCGCGATTCGCGACCGGCTGATCGCTATCGACCCGGCCCGTCAGGCGAGCTTTACTGCAAACACTGATCGGGTCCTCGCAAATCTAGACACCTTCAATACCGAACAGCTGCGTCGCTGGCAGAGCACAAAGGCTGTGGCCTTTGTGTCAATGCACGACACCACGCGTTATTTCACCGAGCGCTATGGCCTTCACCCCGTGGATGTTTTATTCTCCGCGCAACACAGCTCACCGGGCGTAAAACAGCTCAGAGCTTTCCAGAAAGCGGTTCAGCAAGCGAACGTAGCTTGCGTTCTGACCGATCCGAACACCAACTCGAAATGGACTCAACCTTTCAATGATGCCACGGGGGTAACCGTGGCGATGGTTGACGCACTGGGTGTGACCACACCCGATGCCAATTACCTTAGCGTGCTTAACACCATGAGTGACACTTTGCACAGTTGTATTACTCGCCGGTGATACAGTCACCGTTTCGTAAATCGGAACCGGCGCGATAACAACGCGCCAATGCTCATGGTGTGCGCCCACACACTACGTTGATTCTTTGTACAAGTCCATGACCTTCGCTGAATAGATTTTAAGATCGTTGATTCGAGTTTCATTGGATGGATGCGTGGATAACCACTCGGGACTGCCGCCCCCACCGGTTGCCTGACCCATCTTCTGCCACACCGAAATCGCCGCTCTTGGGTCATAGCCTGAGCGCGCCGCCAGTTCAACCCCAATCCGATCGGCTTCAGTTTCGTGCGAGCGACTGTTTTTGAGTTTGAACGTGGTGTCGTAGGCCAAACTGGCCATGTTTTGCGCGCCGGCACCGACGCCCAACAGGGCACCACCAATGCCGATGGCAATACCCGTGGTGGCCTGTTCGGACGCACGCTCTCGGGAATGTTCGCGCAGCGCGTGGGCAATTTCGTGACCCATGATGGCGGCGATTTCCGCATCGGTCAGTTGCAGCTTATTGATGATGCCGCTGTAGAACGCAATTTTCCCACCTGGCATGGCCCAAGCGTTCAATTGGTCGGACTCAATGACGTTGACATCCCATTCCCAATCCACAGCATCGGGACGGAAAACCGCCACCTGAGGAATCAGATTGTTGGCAATGGTACGAACACGCCGGGTCATGGCAGTGTTTGAATTCAGCGTACCCTTGGCTTGCTCCTCGGCAAGGATCTGTGTGTAGGCAGTGACGGCTCCCGCCTGAAGTTGAGCTTCGGATACCAGTGGCGAAAAGCGCTGCGCCCGATCGATACCAATGGTGCCGGGATTGGTGGTTTTTACGGTGGTACAGGCCACCAGTAGCACACTGAGTGAACCGACCGCAACCACCCGTCGACCGAGTTTAAGTGAGTTTTTCATCGTGTTAGTCATTACGCTAATAAACTCTCTGAGTCTACGACAATCCAAGAGTTCTGCAGATCGTATTCTTGCAAATTGCTGCCACTGCCGCCAATTCTGTCAATCACCGCGAACAGTCCGTCGGTTCCAACCGGAGTCAACACACCGTGCCAGGTATTTCGCTGGTAGTTAACTGCCTGTCGGCCATTGGTTGCAAACGCTAAAGGTCTCCCCGGGCGACCCGTAGCGTCCGGTGCCACGACAACCAGAAACGGCTCTGTGTGCATCGGGATAAACGCCTGACTGCCCAGTGGATGACGCTCCAGTAAATCCAGCGTATGCGGCATCGAATACGGCTTCGCCTGAAACAGACTAATACCGCATTGCCCATCGCCTAAAAACGCCAGATTTGCCAAATCGTTGTAACGTTTGCAATTGCCTTTGTTAATTAGTTGGGTGTGAGGGTCGCGGATTTCAATGATATCACCAAAAGGTTCAAACGCTTGCGCTGTTAAGGGCATCACATTGAGCGTGTTGGCAGGGTTCGTTGTTTGGGTCATCGGGGCAGTCCGAGTTTTACGTCTGCGCGTTAGACGCTGGGTGATGGCTTCGCCAATGTTTAGCAATAGCCTGACGCGTGCACACCCAGACTTTATCGTGTTCGCTGACATAGTCGAGAAAACGTTTCAAGGCGGCCACTCGGCCGGGCCGTCCGACCAATCGGCAATGCAAGCCCACTGACATCATCTTCGGGCTGTGCAGCCCTTCCTCGTACAACACATCAAAACTGTCCTTCAAGTATTGATAAAACTGCTCGCCAGTATTAAACCCTTGAGCGGTTGCGAAACGCATGTCGTTCGCATCGAGCGTGTAGGGCACCATCAACTGCGTTTGGCCGCCATCACACCGCCAGTACGGCAAGTCATCCGCGTAGCTGTCAGCGTTGTAGAGAAAGTCGCCCTCTTCAGCGGCAATTCGGTGAGAATTCGGGCTGCAGCGTCCGAGATACCACCCCGCCGGAGCGGACCCGGTGGCTGCTTCGTGGATACGCAAAGCGGTGCGAAAGTGTTCGCGCTCTTCAAGCTCGGGCATGTACTGATAATCAATCCAGCGATAACCGTGGGAGGCAATTTCCCAGTTTGCCTCCAGCATGGCTTTTACCGCGTCGGGGTTACGCTGCAGGGCCATGGCAACACCGAACACGGTAACCGGAAGCTTTCGTTCAGTGAACAGTCGATGCAATCGCCAAAACCCGGCCCGTGAACCGTATTCGTAGATCGATTCCATGTTGATGTGACGCACACCTGGCAAGGCGCCAGCGCCGACAATTTCGGACAAAAAGGCTTCGGATGCGGCATCGCCATGTAGCACACAGTTCTCGCCACCTTCTTCAAAATTAACCACAAACTGCAAAGCGATACGCGCCTTATCCGGCCACTGAACGATCGGACCGAACGCTGCATAGCCGGTGAGATCTCGTGGGTAGGTCGTTTCAACCGCCATGGCCTGTAAACGAAAGCGTGCAATTCGATGTATTTCATGCAGCGCGCGCGCAAATTCCGCTTTCGCTGTGTTGGGTAAGCGCTCTTCAAAGCCTTGCAGAATGTCGCGGCGATTGCTGTGTCGAACCGCCATGATGAATGGGTGTGAAAACTTCTGCTGGTAGCGATCATTCAGCTCAGTGAACCGATCAAGTTCCTCTTTGGAGCATTGGTTCAGCCCCGCGCTGGCCTGCTCCTCACTGGAGTCAGCAGTCACCTTTCCTGCCAACGCTGCACGTCCGGCCAGATCCGGGTGGGCGTTGATCAGTTTCAGTTGCGCCTCGACCGAGGCGGAGGCCAGAACCGAGCGAAACCCGCGTAACAAGCCCTCTACGGTGTCGTGAGAGGTGTCCAGCCCCGATTCCCACAGCTCGCCTGCTACCCACGAAGAATGTTCGTACACTGCACCATAGCGCGCCACGAATTCTGCCTTGCCAAGCTCTGAGGTGCCGGGCAACGCAAATGTCTTGTTTTCAACGATTGATCGATCAGTCATGCGGGGTCACTGGTGACAAAAACATTTAGTGCACAATATAAACGCTTAGCTCACCTGAGAGGGGTCGCTGGCGGCTACACTTTGACCTCATCACCGCAGGAGCCACGGCATGGGCCGTTTAACCACACACATCCTTGATACAGCT
>CALFBL010000237.1 GCA_937951695.1 uncultured Granulosicoccaceae bacterium
TGGCTGAAGATCTAATCAGTCCAATGCCAAGCCCGCCCTTCCGTGCGTCAGCCATGGACGGGTTTGCCTATCGGTTTTCAGACCCAGGAAACAGCCGCCAGATCGTCGGTGAGTCGTTCGCCGGACATCCAGCGTCAAACACCTTATTGCCGGGTCAGTGTGTACGTATTACCACCGGCGCAAAACTTCCTGATGACGCCGATACCGTGGTTCAGCAAGAGAACACCACACTCAGCCAAGACCAGTTGTTCATAGAACATTCACCCCCGAACGTGGGCCATCACGTCCGTGACACCGGGTCTGATTGCTTGAGTGGAACCTGTGTCGCTACTGCGGGTACCCGCCTCAATGCGGGCTTGATTGGATTGTGTTCAGCGCTGGGTATCAGCGAGGTGAACGTTCATCGACGACTGCGTATCGCGCTCGTTTCTACGGGTGATGAACTCAAGCAAGCCGGTGACGAACTCGGTGACGGACACATCTACGACGCCAACACAGCTTTGTTGCAAGCGCTACTGACCAACCCGAACTTCACGGTGAAGAATGCCGGACACATGCAGGATGAGCCACTCTCAGTCGATGAAACCCTGACCCGCGCCGCAGTGGACGCCGATCTTGTCATCACTACCGGTGGTGTTTCGGTGGGCGCACGCGATCATCTGCGCGAAGTCATGGAATCTCGAGGTGGTGTTGATTTGTGGAAGGTAGCAATGAAGCCTGGGCGGCCCCTAAGTTTTGGATTGCTCGATGGGACCACACCCTGGTTTGGGCTTCCCGGGAATCCAGTATCAGCTGCACTGACAACGTTATTGTTTGTATTACCCGCACTGCGCCACATCCAGGCGTTAGCCCCCGAACCTCTGCGCTTGCTCGATGCTATCAGCGTGGACAGTTTGAAAAAGCTACCCGGTCGTGTTGAATTCCAGCGCGGACGTCTTGCCTATGGTGAGAACGGCGAATTAACGGTTTCGACGACGGGTTTACAGGATTCTCACGTATTGAGTTCATTGTCGAGCGCGAATTGCTTCATCCGTCTGGGCATCGACTCGAGCGGCGTCGAGGCAGGTGGACGCGTAGCCGTCGTGCCGTACGAATTTTTTGGCTCGGCGCTACTGTAACGCTTCGATCGGGTGTGTCTGTTGGGTAGGTAAGAGAACTTCCGGCCTCTGACGGGTCAGCAACGGCCCATAAACCCAGCCCAGCCGCTCGGATACTGGCTGGGTAAAACGCGATACGGGCGACCAGCAGGCCGCCCGTATCATCTATCAAGCACTAAATCGCTTGTTTACTTCCTAGACGCACGCTTTTTAGTCGCACGCTTTTTAGTCGCACGCTTTTTAGTCGCACGCTTCTTCGTAGCGCGCTTTTTAGTCGCACGCTTCTTAGCGGCCTTCTTACGGCCAGCTTTTGCCGGCGAAGCCGACTTGGGTTTACTTATTCGAGCCATGGATCATCTCCTGACGTTGCCAGTTAAAACAAAGAAAGGAGTCGAAACTGCGATGACTCCAAACATTTAAAAAGATTAGGTGAAACAAGCAAACACCTATCTTTATCACTATCCACGAAATAGGCCAAACTTTGAACAACCTATTAACGAGGTACAAACAAAATCACTACTGCGAAAACCAAAATTACAGTTTCAATGTGATGCCAATCAACGATTGACAAAACGTTTTTCGCAGACGCATTGTCCACATAGTTCAACTTTATTTCAACTGCAAGTTGAAAATAAATATAAAAACCTTTGCAGACTACGAAAGTATATGGTCAGTTGATCAATGCTTTTGCTTAATAAATCGTCTGACTGACTCAATACGATCAAGTTTCAAATCGCGTAAAACATCTGCAATCACCTTACTATCGTAGCGTTTCATAGCCATCACAGATTAAAGCCATGTCAGCGACAACATCACTTCCCTATTTGCTATTGCGACGACTGTTCGCGTTTCTTTACGACTGCTTGTTACTGATCGCGGTGCTGTTTGTTGTCACAGGAGTGGCTGTTGTGGTCAATGACAATGAACAAATAACCTCGCCTGCACGCTTTTTATTGTTTGGATTGGTCGGATTTTTATACTTTGCATGGTTTTGGAGACGTGATGGACGCACTTTGGGCTTGCAAGCGTGGAAACTTCACGTGACTAGCGACGACGCATCGATGTTGACTTGGAAACAGTGCGTGATTCGTTTTTTAGCGGGCTTGTTCTTCTTCGGTGCTACCTACGCAACCATGTTTGTCAGAGCCGATAGAAAAGCCATTCATGACCTACTTTCTGGAACGAATATATCGTTTAGAAACAAAAACTTATAGGCGATACCGGACCATACCGAATCTTCCGGCTAACCTTAAACACAACGATAGAGATGCGGGTTCGTACTTCACGTCACGACACACGTTGTATCCCGATTAGGGAAACAAACAGAAAAAACGCCAGCGGCAGAACGGCACTGACCAACGGGGTAAATCCTGCGTTCAAAGCTAATTGTGTCAAGAGTTTGTTCATGAGTACGTAAACGATTCCCAACAAGATACCGACGAACACACGCTGACCTGCTCCGCCTGATCGTTGAGAGCCAAATACAAACGGTAGCGACAACATTAACATCACCAATGTTGATAGCGGGCTGGTTATTTTTTGCCAGAATGAGAGCTCTGTCGTATTTGAATCAAGTTGGTTATCTTTCAAATAACGAACTTGATTGTACAAAGCCAGCGCTGAAAGGTTCTCATCGGATACCGACAGATTCGATACAAGCTGGGGGCTCAATAAATTCGTTGAACTGCCATCTGGATCGGATGAACTTGACAATTCACTCCAACTTGCCCGTTTTTGTTGTTGAGTTTTAACCCCATCATCACTGAACGTCGAGATCTGAATGCCTTCCAGAACCCATTCATTATTGTCATCCCGTACCGCTCGAGCAGCAATAAGCGATTCAGTCAGCTTTTGTTCTCTGAACGTATGCACCGTCACGCCCAACAAAGTTTTGTCGGGTAACACCGTGGCTATATTCACGTATTGATGCCCAGATCGTACCCATAGAGCGGATGAGCCTTTACTCGACAAGCGTTGTTCAAGGGCGTTCAGACGTAATTCTTCAGCGATCTGCTCAGTTCGTGGCATCACAGTCTCACCCAATAACGCTGCCACCACAGTCAAGCCAACACCCGTTATCAGCACGGCTCGTACAATTCGTCCCACCGACACCCCAGCGGCTCGCATTACTGTGAGTTCACTGTTGTTAGCCAGAGACCCAAGCCCCAACAGACTGCCCAGCAGCACCGCCGGCGCGAATAACAGGTACGCAATCCCAGGTACGGTCAATAGAATGTACTGAGCAGCAACACCGGCACTGTAATGACCTTTGCCAACATCCTCCAGTTCAGAAATAAAGGCAAACAAAGCAAACAGCGATACCAGCGTGAATAACACCAGCACGGTGGTCGATAAAATGGATCGCCCGATATAGCGATCTAATATGCCAATCATACTAGGCCGTCCCGGTAGCGCTGCGATTCAGCAACGTGGTTTCGGACCTGTACTTGCCCATTGACCAGCCCCAACCGTGTCGATGGGCCAACAGCACCAACACCAGCGTCAGTGTCACCAAATGAACCGGCCAAAGACCGACCCATGACGGCAACACATCGGCTGCGATCCATTTTCTGGCCAGTACCAGCAAGTTGGCGTAAGGGATATAGATCAAAATCGCGATCGCGATTTTTCCAAATCGCCCTTGTCGGGGAGAGGTATAGCTCAAAGGGACCGCTAGTAACGCCAATAAAAACGCGGCCAATGGAATGGACAATCGCCATTGCAGTTCAGCCTTCTCCGGGCTGCCGTTTTCCTCTAACAACTGGGTCACGGATTTGGCTTTGGTTCGCAGATTCGGTGCTGCTCGCGCGGATTTTGGTCGAAGCACGCCTTGGCGCTTAAAGTCTGTGACGATGTATTCAGACTGTCCAGGAACCCCGATCGCGGTCTGCCCATCGGTAAAGATCAGGTATTCATCCCCTGTCAACCGATCCGATTGATAAGACACGATCCGTGCATTGTCTACCACGGGTAACTCATCCTCGCGTTGTCGATACATAAACACGCTGTTGAATTGAGTCTTGTCCGCACTGGTTTCTTCAACAAACAGCACGGTGCTTCCGTCGCGGCTTACCACGAACCGACCCGGTAACAGAGCGCTCAATGCCGAGCGTTCGCGCATATCGACTAACAGTTGCTGCTCGGAGCGCGCAGCCCAAGGTGAAGCGAAGCTGGTCAAAAGGGCAATGATCAGCGCTCCGATCATGCCAATGATGGCGGTCGGGCGAACAATGTCGAGCCAGCTCACTCCACAGGCCTGCATCACCGTCATTTCATTATCGCGATAGAAACGACCGTGAGCGAGCAATATGCCCAGATACAGACTCAAGGGAATCAGGGTCACCAAAATACCCACCGATTTTAAACCGACCAGTGCAACCAGATAGTCCGCAGCGATGCTGCCATCGGTAACGCGACTCAGAGTTCGAGCAAGCACGTTACCGATCATGATGACCAGCAACACAACGGTAACCGCTCCCCATGTCAGGAGCATCTCTTTTATCAGGTAACGGTCTAGGATTCGCACGATGCTCTCAATCTCATACGCTCACGGGGCTCACCCGTTAGCCAGTCCACATCATTTACACTCTGTTCTAACGCGCTCACATACTTAGGAGACACGAGGCGATGGAAACCAAAGTTGTCAACAAACTGCCCACCCGCGGCGCAAACGCAGCCCTCATTCTCAGCGTCGCAGATCGCAAACACTGCCCTAAGTTTGCTATCCCGGATGAATCCAGCAAGGCCATTACTCGAGCAGTTAAGCGCGGCGATCTTGCCACAACGGCAAACAGTACGCTAACACTGCACGATGTGCCTGGGCTACCTGTGCCAAGAGTGGTGTTACAGCGGTGCGGGACGGCCCGTACCGATCGCCCGATCGCCAGTGTCGAGGCCCGCGGTGAAGGCATAGCCTCGGCGTTGGCAGCAACCGGCAGCGACCACGCGATGATTGTTCTGGATTCGTTAAACTGCCCAACCGGAGCTTCCATCGAAACCTGTGCACAGATTCTGACTGCGACGCTGGTGGCGAAACAATATCAGTTTCGCGAGCATCCCCGAACAGAACTGCCTCCCCCTTCTGCTTTAAAGATACTGACCTTTATAGTCGACAAGAAGTTTGGTGCAGAGGTCAAACGCGGCGCGACCCAAGGTCTGGCTATCGCTCAAGGCATGGCACTGGCTCGAGACTTGAGCAACACAGCGCCAAACATCTGTACCCCGGAGTACCTGGCAATCCAAGCACGCAAACTGGGAAAAGGTGATAAATCCATGCAAGTATCTGTGCTCGATGAGGCACGGATGGAGAAACTGGGTATGGCTGCGTTTCTCGCAGTCAGTCAGGGCAGTCGTCAACCGGCAAGACTTATCGCCATGCAATACAACAACGCCCGTAAAAGCCAAAAACCGATCATTCTGGTCGGCAAGGGTGTCACCTTTGATACCGGAGGCATTTCGATCAAGCCGTCCGCTGGCATGGATGAAATGAAGTTCGACATGTGTGGCGCCGCCACGGTGTTCGGGGTCATGCAAGCGTGTCAGGCACTGGGGCTGAAAATTAATCTCATCGGCGTAGTCGCCGCCGTAGAGAATATGCCCGATGGCAATGCCTGTCGGCCTGGAGATGTGGTGCGCACCTTGTCCGGGCAATCCGTGGAGATTCTTAACACCGACGCGGAAGGTCGTCTGGTGTTGTGTGACACGCTCACCTGGGTGGAGCGATTCAAACCCCACGCCGTGGTGGATATCGCCACCTTGACCGGAGCCTGCGTAGTGGCCCTGGGTGATGTGTGTAGCGCAGTACTGGGCAACGACTCGGCGCTGGTCGACGAGCTCTATGCGGCTGGTCAGGAATCGGCTGATACCACTTGGCCACTGCCTTTATGGATTGACTACCAACACCAACTGGATTCAAACTTTGCCGACATGGCTAACGTCGGTGGCAAAGGCGCGGGCGCCATTACCGCGGCCTGCTTTTTATCCCGTTTTACTAAGAACTACCGCTGGGCTCACCTGGATATCGCTGGCGTTGCTTGGAACAGCGGGGGTACTAAAGGTGCAACAGGTCGTCCGGTACCGATGCTGATGCACTGGTTGATGGGCCAAGCCGCATGACCCGAGTCGATTTCTACCTATTGGACAGCGCCGACGCTCAGGCTCGGCTGCAAACGGTGTGCAAATTGATCGATAAGGCAAGTTCTCGCGGTCAGCGAGTGTTTGTGCACAGCGACGATACGGCCTTACTCATCCGGCTGGACAAATCCTTGTTGCATTATCGCCCGGATCGATTCATCGCCCACCGTTTGCTGGTCGACCATTGCAACGCGGACGCGAGCAACAGCGTGAACGAGGCCTGCCCGGAAGTTGTGACCTTGTCGAGTTTTGCACCGACCCGGCACGATGCCGTCCTAATTAACCTAGCCCGTGAGGTGCCGGTGTTTTTCAGTCGGTTTGAGCGCACCCTGGAAGTGATCGATCGACAAGAGTCGATTCGAGAGCAGGGTAGAACGCGCTACCGTTTCTACCAAGAACGTGGATACCCGCTGAAATACCACAATCTGTAGGCCATACTCTGTAATCAATCTGCGCTTGAGCGAGACACACGTTATGTCGCTACTTCACGAAGATGATTTACCCATTCTTAACGCCGTGGTGGAAAGCGGAAATCCCTCCCTCATACAATCGGCTCGTTTGGGCAATGAAGTGCTTCGCGAGCTGGAGTCCCTCAGACAGGAGGCTACTCGGGGCGCACCATCGCTGCAGAGTTCAGAAGCCGAATCGGATACACTGTCGGGCAACGCAGCCAGCGCGGAAAAAGCCCCAGACGTTGAAATTCCGCAAGGTATGGATTTTGCGGCAATGAGCCATGACTCTTCCGAGGCGCACAACGACGAGGCCACCGATCCGTTACTGGATGGGCCCGTTGCGGTGACATCGGCAACTAACGATGCCAGCGATGCAAACGAGGCTGTGTCTTTCAAGGATGATGAGATCGAAAGAATGATTGACGACATCGTCGACAGACACGTCACGGCACTGCGCCACGACATAAAACAACTACTGGAACGAGCTCGCAGCTCGCCCTGATACACAACACGGTCATCACCCCGGAATGGATAAGACTTACAACCCGCAAACCATCGAACAACGCTGGTATCAATTCTGGGAAGAGCATGGGCACTTCAAACCATCCGGCCAAGGCGACCCTTACTGCATCATGATTCCGCCACCGAACGTCACGGGCACCCTGCACATGGGGCACGCGTTCCAGCAAACCATCATGGATTCTCTGATTCGGTTTAACCGCATGCGTGGTCGCAACACCCTGTGGCAACCGGGCACCGATCACGCTGGCATCGCCACCCAGATGGTGGTTGAAGGCCAACTGGCACTAGAACGAACCACACGCCACGAGCTCGGTCGGGACAAATTCACCGAGCGGGTCTGGGACTGGAAAGCCGATAGCGGTGGAACCATCACCCGCCAACTCAGGCGACTGGGTGCGTCTCCAGATTGGTCGCGCGAACGCTTCACGATGGACGATGGCATGTCGGCCGCAGTTCGAGAAGTGTTTGTCCAACTCCACGACGACGGCTTAATCTATCGCGGCAAACGTCTGGTGAACTGGGATCCGGTTTTCCGTACCGCTTTATCGGACGTTGAAGTGCTCAATGAAGAAGAGCAAGGACATCTATGGCATTTAAAGTACCCCTTAAGCGATGGCAGCGGCTCAGTTGTGGTCGCCACTACCCGACCTGAGACCATGTTGGGTGATACAGCGGTTGCGGTTCATCCTGACGATGAACGCTTTGCCAGCTGGATTGGTAAAACCCTCACCCTACCCTTAGTGGGCCGGAAAATTCCGATCATCGCCGATGACTATGTCGATCCTGAGTTCGGTTCGGGTTGCGTAAAAATCACCCCTGCTCACGATTTTAACGATTACGCGATGGGGCAGCGTCATGACCTGCCAGTCATCAATATCTTCAATGACGATGCGTCGTTGAATGATTCGGTTCCAGCCGATTTTCGCGGACTCGATCGCTTCGATGCGCGCAAAAAGGTGGTTGCCGATCTTGCAGCCCAAGACTTACTCGAACGCATCGATAAACACAAACTGATGGTGCCCCGAGCCGAACGTGGTGGTGCGGTGGTCGAACCCTACCTCACCGATCAGTGGTTTGTTGATTTAACCCGGCAAACCCTGGACGATGGCCGGCCCGGTGGTAAAGCCCTCATCACCGATCCTTCATTGGACGTTGTTCGGGATGGTCGCATCAAGTTCGTACCGGACAACTGGTCGAAAACCTATTTCCAATGGCTGGAAAACATTCAAGACTGGTGCATCAGCCGACAAATCTGGTGGGGTCACAGAATTCCTTGCTGGTACGACAACGAAGGCAATCAGTACGTCGCGTTGGATGAGGCGGCTGCACGGCAGAAATTTAACCTCAGCGACGATCTCGTTTTGCGCCAGGACGAGGATGTTCTCGATACTTGGTTCTCATCAGCGTTGTGGCCGTTCTCCACATTGGGCTGGCCCGAAAACACCGATGAGCTCAAGACGTTCTACCCAGGATCGGTTCTCGTCACAGGATTCGACATCATCTTCTTCTGGGTCGCCCGAATGGTGATGTTTGGCACGCGCTTTATGGACGGAACAGTACCCTTTCATGAAGTCTACATGCACGGTTTGGTACGCGATTCCAGCGGTAACAAAATGTCGAAGACCAAAGGCAATGTACTCGATCCACTTGACATCATCGATGGCATTACGCTGGACGAATTACTGTCGAAACGGACCACTAATCTTATGCAGCCACAGATGGCGCCAAAGATTGCCGAGCAGACCCGAAAAGAATTCCCTGATGGTATTGCCAGCTACGGCACCGATGCCTTGCGCTTTACCTTTGTCTCCTTGGCGTCAACCGGTCGCGATATTCGCTTCGATATGAAACGTGTCGAAGGCTATCGTAACTTTTGCAACAAGCTGTTTAACGCCACGCGTTACGTCTTGATGAATACCGAAGGGGTCGACGCTCGCGCCGTGCCTGCTGAGCCGAACACCATCGATCGATGGATCCGCAGCCGCTTGCAACATACCGAAACAGCGGTTACTGAACACATCGCAACCTACCGATTTGATCTCGCCGCCAACGAACTCTATGAATTTGTCTGGAACGAGTACTGCGACTGGTACCTGGAGATGGCCAAACCCATCCTCACAGGGGAGACAACGTCTGAGGCAGCCCGTCATGCCACACGGGTTACGCTGGTGCGCGTGCTGGAAACAGTTTTGCGCCTCGCACACCCGTTCATGCCTTTCATCACTGAGGAGCTGTGGCAACAGGTTGCTCCCCTGGCGGGTAACAACGCGGATACGATTTCAACCCAAAGCTACCCCGTTGCCAACACAGCTATGATTGACCAGGACGCTGTCGAATCTATTGAATGGGTGAAACAGTCGGTAATGGGCGTTCGGAAGATTCGCGCAGAAATGAACATTAATCCGGGTAAAAAACTGCCTGTGTTGGTGGCCAACGCATCAAGCACTGACACAGCGAGAATTCAGGAACATGCTGATTTGCTGAAATTTCTGGCTCGTCTGGAATCAATTGAATTGCTGGGCATTGGCGCTGAGGCTCCGGAATCGGCTTCGGCTTTGGTGGATTCAATGCAGTTACTGATTCCCATGGCAGGCCTGATTGATAAGGGCGCGGAAATTAAGCGTCTGGACAAGGAGATTCACAGGCTATCGGACGAAATCAATCGTTTGTCGAAGAAACTTGGTAATGAAGGCTTTACGGCGAAGGCACCCGAAGCGGTGGTGGCGCAAGAGCAACAAAAACTTGACGACGCAAAATCGGCGTTGGCGCAACGTAACGATCAACGTGAGAAAATGTCACGGCTGTAGGCTTGATCGAGGAGACAGCGAAGGATCTTTAGTTGAACGACTTGTGGTCATCTTAGATGATGGTCGAGCTGGCCGTCATGGGAAATTTACGGCCGGGCCTGACGGCCGTTTGGTGATTAAAACCGAATGCCGGCTTTCGCACTAAACGAGTTGAAATCATCCGTTCGATCGACTTCCACCGTAAAGTTTAAACCGAAGTTGATGTTCAGACCGATAAACGCCTTGGATTGTGTGACTGTCTCATCCTCAAGCCCGAACTCATCACTGGCTTCACTGCGGGACACGATGTAACCCAGACCCGCATAGGGGGTAAAGAATAAAATACCCTTGGAAATGGAAATATCAACCAGCAGGGTTTGCAGATCGAGTTGATCAAGCCCCTGCAAGGTGGTGGCGCCAACTCGAACACCAATGGCCGGCGTTACCGCTGAGCCTTCAAATATCGCTTTTCGAACTTCAGCGCCTAACAGCACGATGTCGGTTTCAGGTACAGCACTGATAAAAGCACCCACATCAAAACCCAACGGCAGGCCTTTGTGTATGTTCAATCGCGGCACGATGATCTGTGACAGTTCAAAGTCCCCGTCACTGGCAAGATCAAGTACCAGGTCGTCAATTTCCGTGACGGTTAAACCCAAACCGACATCAAAGCCAATGATGCCAAGCGGTTCAGTGGGGGTAACACCCCGGTAATGTAAAGCAGCCGTCAGGTTTTCCGACAACGTCTCAAAATTTTCTTGTGATAGAAGTTCAAGAGAGTCGAATGATTGAGCGTGAACCGAACCGGCAACGCTCGCCGCGGCGAGCGTACCAGCCAGTAAAATGGGTCGAAAAAACGCCATGACATTCCTCGTTATTTGTGGGTTATCCGGCTTCGCGCCGCTCGGCCTGCTCCAGCTCTTCCATTTGCAACAATAACGCCTCTTCTGCGTCATCGAGTCTGGCTGCGAGCGTGGCCTCTTCCTGTAAAAAGCGCGCGAGATCGGATTTACGACCTTCTGTGTATAGGTCATTTAAGCCCAGTGTGTTTCTGACGGCGCTCAATTCATCGGTTATTTTACCCACCAGGGTGGATTGCTGATCGACCGCCCTACGCATTGGGGCCAGTTGTTTTCGGCGTTCGGCGTCAGCTTGTTTACGCTCTTTACGCGATAGCGCTGAATCTTGCCGGGATTCGTTGGCAGATTTTGACGAACCGCCCGAATCACGTTGCTCGGACAACCACTTCGCGTAGCCGTCCAAATCGTCGTCGAACGGCTTCACCCGGCGGTGTGCCACCAGCATCAATGAATCGACTGAAGCTCGCAGCAAGCTTCGATCGTGTGATATGACTACCAGCGCGCCATTAAACCCTTGCAAGGCGTCGGTTAAGGCATGGCGCATATCGATATCGAGGTGGTTGGTGGGCTCATCGAGCAGCAACAAATTAGGCCGCTGTCGAATGATCATCGCCAGGGCTAATCTAGCCCTCTCTCCGCCAGACAAGGTGTCGATGGTTTGAAACACCGCATCGCCGTTAAAGCCGTAACCGCCCAAGTACTTGCGGCCTTGAGACTCGCTCAGCTCCGGGTAGCGTGCTAGCAGCAGGGTCAAAGGCTGCATTTCAGCGGGCTGATCATCCACCTGATGCTGGGCAAAGTAACCCACCACCAAATTTCTTGAGGCTCGGCGCTCGCCGGCGCTCGGTGACAGCTCCCCGACCAAGGCTTTCACCAGAGTCGATTTACCGGCACCGTTTGCTCCGAGCAAACCAATCCGGTCACCTTGCTGGATACTAACCGATACGTTCTCCAGCACACGGCTGTCCCCATAGCCAAGCGCAACTTTATCCAGCGTCAACAACGGATTGGGTAAGCTATCTGGTGGCTGAAATTCAAACTGAAATTCGGAATCGACGTGAGCGGGCCCGATGTCTTCCAATCGCTCGAGCATTTTTAACCGGCTTTGGGCCTGCCGAGCTTTGGTAGCCTGCGCGCGGAAGCGATCAACAAAGCTTTGCATATGCTGACGCTGCTTTTGCTGGCGTTCGTAAAAGGCTTGCTGATTCGCTAACTGGGCGGCGCGTAACTTTTCGAATGCAGAATAGTTGCCGCGGTACAAGGTTATTTTCTGACGCTCAATGTGCGCTACGTGTGTACACACCCGATCCAAAAACTCGCGATCGTGTGATATCAGCAGTAAAGTACCGTCAAAACTTCGTAGCCATTGTTCTAGCCACAGCACAGCATCCAGATCGAGATGGTTGGTGGGTTCATCCAGCAGCAATAAGTCACACGGGCACATCAGTGCTTGGGCAAGGTTCAATCGCATACGCCAACCACCCGAAAACTGACTCACCGACCAACTGTGCTGGTCGGTACTAAACCCAAGCCCGTTTAGCAGAGCTGATGCCTGCGGCTGAATCTGGTAGGCACCTGCATCTTCCAAAGCTGCCAGACTGTTGGCGTACTCAACCCCGCCGACACTCTCAGCCGCCGCGGCTTGCTGTTCAAGCTGGCGATAGGTTTTATGACCGTCGATGACGTAGTCAATGGCGCTACGTTCAACCGCCGGGGTGTCTTGAGCGACGTTGGACAAACGCGTGTCTTGCGGGTAGCCCACCGACCCCTCGTCTGTATCGAGCAAACCCAGAACCATTTGGAACAAACTGGACTTGCCACAGCCATTCTTGCCCACCACCCCGACTTTCTGGCCCGTGTGGATGACCAGATTGACGTCGTCAAACAGCACGTGCCCGTCGCGACGACAGGCTAATTGTTGAAAACTCAGCATGGGGTGGATGTTACCGCTACTGACTGGACTTTGCGATCAACAAAATCGCTTCCTGATAGACTTGTGACAGGAATTATCGCCACTCAAGTGAGGTTTTTATGTTAATCCAGCGCAGGCTGTCCATTGTTATCACGCTCACCGCTGTGTTGCTCTGTGGCTGCGGCATCAACAACATACCCACCTACGACGAGAGCGTAAACGCGCGTTGGAGCGAGGTTCAAAATCAATACAAGCGCCGAGCCGATTTAATTCCGAATTTGATTGAAACCGTCAACGGGTTTGCCGGCCAGGAGGCCGAGGTGTTGCGGCAAGTCACCGAAGCGCGGACGCGGGTCACGCAAACCAACGTCTCCCCTGACATTTTGTCCGATGAGGCGAAGTTCGAGCAGTTTCAGGCTAATCAGGCAGCGCTGGGCGGAGCCTTGTCGCGGATGATGCTGGTGGTGGAGAACTATCCCGAACTTAGATCCAATGAAAACTTCCTGCAATTGCAAACACAGCTGGAAGGCACCGAAAACAGAATCGCCGTGGCGCGCCGTGATTACATCCAGGCGGTAGAGCGCTACAACACCGAGCTTCGAACCATCCCGGGACGCTGGTGGCATCAGTTCATGTACGCCGAGATGCGTCCCAAGGCTACCTTCTCAACCGACCCCGAAGACTTCGAACCCCCTAGCGTGGATTTTAATACCGACGAACAAAGTTAGGCCCGATGCGTACTTTCCGCGTTTTTTTGGTGATGTGTGCACTGGTGACCGCATACGCAAGCCACGCGCAACACGCGTTTCCTGCGCTCAGTGGTCGTGTGGTGGATGTGGCCGGTGTGCTCAACGCGGTCACCGCTACCACGCTCACTGAGCAGCTTAAGGCCCACGAATCACAGTCCAGCAATCAGATCGTGGTCGCGACCGTAGCAAGCCTCGATGGTTATGACATTGCAGACTATGGTGTGCAACTGGCGCGCTATTGGGGACTGGGTACCACCGAGAATAACAACGGCGTGCTTTTACTGATTGCCCCCACGGAACGGGCGGTACGCATTGAGGTGGGCTACGGACTGGAAGGGGCACTGCCCGACGCATTGGCTGGAGACATCATTCGAAAACGCATCTTACCCGCGTTCCGTGAAGGCGATTACAACGCCGGTGCCAGCGCCGGCGTGCGTGCCATCATACAAGCCATTGACGGGGAATACGCGTTTGATCCCAATGCAGCAGCTACCGGTAAACGCGGCGCTGCCGAACACCTGCAGGCGCTGATCCCCCTGCTCTTTATTTCGATCATCTTTGTTGCAGAAGCCGCCAAACGACACTTCAACAGCTTTCGTACCAGCAAAGCCGTCGTACCGGCAAGTTTTGCCGGCTTGTTGGGGCTGGTTATCAGTGAAAATCCATTGATTGCTATCGCAGTGGCATTGGGTGTATTCGGGCTTATTTTTTTTAGCGCAAAACCACTGCGTCGGCGGCCGCGCGGCGCAACATTTCACGATGCCAGTAAGCCAGAAGCCTATCGTGAGCACAACAACGTGAGCACGCGTCCCAGCGGCTTAGGTGGTGGTCGCAATAGCGGTGGAGTCAGTGGCCGCGGCGGCAGTTTCGGCGGCGGCGGCGCATCAGGAAACTGGTGACATGACTCAACATAGGTATTCACTGAGCGACGCTGATCACCTCGCCTTGAAGCACTCGATTCAATCACTGGAACGCACCGTCAAGGGCGAGCTCGTCATCGTGCTGAGTCCGGCCAGCGATACCTACAGATTCATTCCCACCTTATGGGCGGCGCTGATTGCGTTGAGTGTGCCCGGATTGTTTTTAGTGTGGCTGTGGCTGGTTTCAAGTAGCTGGAGTGATCCAGCATCGATCGACACCGGACTCATTCGTGTTTACACGGTTCAAGTGATGATATTTTTTGGGCTGTTACTGTTGTTTCAACGCGAGCC
This sequence comes from uncultured Granulosicoccaceae bacterium, assembly GCA_937951695.1. Classification (GTDB taxonomy): domain Bacteria; phylum Pseudomonadota; class Gammaproteobacteria; order Granulosicoccales; family Granulosicoccaceae; genus Granulosicoccus. Next base: position 14,723 of record CALFBL010000237.1, read on the forward strand.
TGTACAAAGACTGATCGTACCCAATGTGGTGATGAAACAGCGTGCGAGTCGTTTAGCCAGGGAACAGTTCCTAACCCAGCGCTTGCATCACACGAAGGATCGTTTTGGTGTACTGATTTTCATCTCACACTTCGAGCGTCACGTGGAAATTCTGGTGGACAAAGGCTTAAGCGAAAGCGTCGATGACAGCTATTGGGAGTCCACCATAAAAACCATGCAGCCCGCCCTAAAACGCGGTGATACCCGAGGCGCTTGTGCCAGTGCTATTGAGGCTGTGGCTACTGTATTGATTCAATATGCGTCTAACGACGATACGTCCGTTGACGTAAACGAACTGCCCGATCATGTGGTGGAGCTTTGAGATAAACGGCTAGCTAACACCGCGGTGACCACCGTCCCTGGCAACAGGCACAGTAAGGCGATACGCAAATCAAACACTTCAGCCACACCGCCGATAATCGGTGGTGTGATCATCAGCACACTAAAGGCGGCTATGGACAAATACGCCACATTGTCTTCCCGATGCGTATCGTCGGCGCGAGCAACCGCCGTCATGGTTAACGGATAAACAATAGCCACACCCGCACCCGCTAAGCCAGCCCCAAGCCAGGCAGCCCACACTTCATTTGCGGTGGCAAATAGCGTGATACCCAAGGCTGCCGAAGTGCCCGATAAGCGAACGATCAATGCATCCCCGAACCGCTCCCCCAGCCAGTCGCCGGCAAGACGAAACACAGCCATCACCGCAGCAAAAACCGCAAACGTGTAACCCGCTATGCGCGTGTCGGCTTGCATTTGCTCACTCATAAACACCGCCGACCAATCCATCACGGCCCCCTCCAGTGCCATGATACCCATCGGAATCAGACATAACACAAACACCGGCCAACTCAGCGACGCGCGGCGTTGCATAGCACCCGTCGGCGTGCGTGGACTGGGTTTGGAATCGCTACCGTACATGAGTAGCTTTGTACTGACTAACCCGGCAACGATGGCAAAGGGTGCGAGGGCATAAAATTGATTCAGCACCGAAACCCCACGATCGGCAAACACTGGCCCACTCAATAAGGCACCGCTCATAGCGCCAAGACTCCAGAACCCATGGCAGCGAGACATGATTCGTTGACCGATTTGCCGCTCGATAGCGTCAGCTTCGACGTTGGAGGCAATCTCCAAGAAACCCACTATCAGCCCGCAACTGGCTAAGGCCATACCCAGCCACAACGCGTTCGGCGCAGCTGCGACCCACACAAACGCACACGGCCATGCGACCAGCGCGACTGATAGGGTTCGCGCCGGCGCGTAGCGTTTGATTAACGGGCCACCTAGTGACAAGGCAGCGAAGGTTCCGGCGGGTAGGCCCAGTAGCACGACACCGAGCATGCCTTCTGACAGATGCAGATTGGCTTTAACGTCGGCAATTCGGGGCAGCCAACTGCCCAACACCATGGCTTGTAAAAAGAACACCGCAAAAACCGCCCATTTTGCGGTAAGTCCTCTTACGCTGGTTACCGATGCTGAGGCGGTATTGTGTGCGTTTATTGCTCGACTACTTTGATTGGTTTTTCTTGCTCGGCATTGTAACCACTTTGTTGCGCGTCATGACATCGAGTTGCTGCAAGTATTCTCTGAATTCGTCAGCCACTTCGTGGTGCTCTAGTGCGAACTCTACCTGGGCTTTTAGATAACCCATTTTGCTACCGCAATCGAATCGTCGACCTTCGAAGTTGTACGACAGAACCCGCTGCTCAGCCAACAGAGCCGCAATGGCATCGGTGAGCTGGATCTCATTGCCGGCACCGCGTTTTGTTTGCTCAAGAATATCGAAAATGCGTGGCATCAAAATGTAGCGTCCGACAACCGCTGAGGTGCTAGGTGCATCTTTCACATCCGGCTTTTCAACGATACCGTTGACTTCCATCAGGCCAGGTTTCACCACAGTGCCATCGACAATCCCGTAGGCGCTGACGTCTTCTTTAGGCACATCCTGTGTACCTAGAATAGAACAGTGCTGGTAATTGAACACATCGACCATCTGCGACAGGCAAGGCTTGTCAGCAAAATTGATTAAGT
>CALFBL010000238.1 GCA_937951695.1 uncultured Granulosicoccaceae bacterium
GGGGCACCCTGGTGTGCGACGGTGCCAGTAACTTCAACCTGTCGGTACAACGCAATCAGCTGACGGTGGCGCTGTGTAATGATCACGCACGCCGCCGGTTCAAGAAGGTGCATGAGGTGCTGGGTAAGGAGACATCCAGCCAGGGTGCCATGGCGGTGGCCAGCGAAGGGTTAAAGCGCTACAACGCGTTGTACGCGATTGAGAGAAAGCTGAAAGCGCGAGAGGCTGATGCTCAGGAAACACGTCGAGTGCGTCAAGAGCAGGCACGGCCGTTGTGGGAATCATTTATCGAGTGGGCCACCCAGAAACTCACCGGTGGCGTAAGACACGCCGGCCCAGCGCCTTAACAATTTTCGACTATCACACCAATCGCTGATTCGCTACCTGTGCGGGGTAGATTGTTTACCTCGCAGAGAGACCTGAATTGTATGCCAAAAAAAAGCGCATAGACCCAAAGGGTACTGTGCGCTTTTCGCTTGATCACAACAAACCGGCTTGCGGAGTCGGTCGCCAGGCACACGGGCCAGTTGGAACCGTTTGCCCTGATTGGTGATTATCTGAACGTGTAACGAAGCCCTGCGTGGATTTCATCGTCGAGGTCACGATCACCGGGGCGCAGATCAAGTCGGAAAAAACGAAAACCTACAAACACATCGAAGTTTGAACGGACGGGCAAAATCACGTCGATGTTTCCGTCGAAAAGTCGTTCACCAGTACCGAAAGTGGTGACATCCGGGGCAAAGTATAAAGACGCCGCGAGTGTGAGTGGCAGTCGCCGAATGGGAAGCTGATAAGCCCCCTCAACACCCAAGCCCAATGAGAATGCATCGTCATTCTCAGATCCCAGCAATATCAGATATCCCCGAGCTCCAAAAGAGAGACGAACGTTGGTTAGAAAAGAGGTGTCAATGGCAAACCCTAATTGAAACGCTATGTCGCGCTCTTCAGTGAACAAAAAGCCTGCGTCGATTCGACCCTGTCCTACACCGTATTTTTCTGTGCTGCGAACGTAATTAAGCGAGAAGGCTTTGTCGCTGACATACCCGCTGGCCCGGTCGTGAATGAGTGTTGGAACTGCCTGACTTGGGGTTAGAGCCGCACCCACGCGGCTCGCCGCATCACGCATGAACGTGCCCATGGTTGCTTCCGTTTCGGCTGCAGCTTCAGTCGCTGGGGAACCGTCAGCGTTGACTCTAACGCCGTCTGATACATCGCCAATGTCTTCGACGCCTGCGCCCAGCGTGGGGCTCTTGATTGCTGTGTCCGAGCTATCCAGAACCGCAGTATCGTTCCCATCAAACAAATCGTCGGGATCGCCACCAGACTTTGCATTGGTTGAAAACACCATTAAAGAGGCCGTAAGAAGAGCTGTCGCAAAGCCCGTCTTGCGAATTTTTATAGTGTTTGTAACCGGAACTTCAAGGTGTGTTTTGGAGAGATCGGTGCGTTGCATGTGAATTAGCCATTTGTTAGAAACCAAACAAGGGAGATGAGAAACCAAACAAGGGAGATGCCTATGAAACTGTGAAGCCGTTATCAACGGGTTCGACCAAGCGTGTCCGATGTCAATAATGCGATTGCGTGGAATACGCGTCTTCGCCCGAAATTATAACTATAAACGATAATTGAATGTCTCAACTGTATGGCATAAAGCCAACCCGCGAGAGAGTTGTTTACATTTGATCAGTGGCTCAGATCTCTCCGCATAGAGTGCTATGATACTGCGGTATTCTGTTGGTACATCACCGGTAAAAACGCTAACGGAGAAACACGCATCCCCAGCCGGAATGCTGAGCAAGGACGCCTATCGCGGTGTTCGACGAGTTTCAAGCGATGATTGTTGCGAATTTGTTCACACTTACAGCCGTTTTGATTGGCAGTTGCTAACAGATAACTGAGTGTCATCATGTGAAGTGCAATTAACCCAATACACATGGCCTAATTAGTAATGAATGAACAAAGGCGAGTGCACGAAATTGGTGCCCGTGTTCGGCGATCGCAATGTAATGTGGCTCCGTGGCTCCAAGCGGCTAATATCAAACCGGAAAAGAGAAGTCGTCAAATCTTACTATGAGCCAGTCATTGATTGGGTATCCTGCGTAGTAATGCTAGTTCGTAAACAGATGTAAATTGTACAAAGGGCGCTTGTGTACAGGTCGCGATGACAAGAGACATTGCCGGTAAGTGCTGTCGTCAGAGCTACTCAAATGACGTTTTGAGATCTGCGCTGCTGCGATGGTTAGATAATCGCGTGTCGTGCCCGAGCCGATATCCACTCACAGAATGTTTTCGACTTGTTTCGAAGCGTCTGGAATGTCAACAATTAAGTCGCCGTTTGCGGCAATCACTACGTTCTACTTCGTGCCGAATATCCTATCGCCGGCATCGCCCAAACCTGGCACGATGTAGCCGTACTCATTCAGATGCGAGTCAAGAGCTCCTGTGTAGGTGGCAACATCTGGATGTGCTTCATTGAACGCCTTGACGCCCTCAGGGGATGCCACAAGACTCAAGAATTTGATATTCTTCGCGCCCCCATCTTTGAGTCGCTGCACAGCAGCGATGGCAGAATTTGCTGTGGCGAGCATCGGGTCTACGACGATTGTCAATCGATCGCCGATGTCCTGAGGGACTTTGTAGTAGTACTCAACGGCCACCAACGTGTCTGGATCGCGGTACAGGCCGATATGCCCCACGCGGGCTGATGGCATCAAGTCAAGCATGCCATCCAATAGCCCGTTGCCAGCTCGCAGGATAGATACAAAGCAGATTTTCTTCCCTTTCAGAATCGGTGCTTCCATGGGAGCTACCGGTGTTTCGATGTGGCGGGTGGTCAACGGAAGATCGCGGGTGATTTCGTAACAGAGCAGCAGCGAAATTTCACGAATCAAATTTCGAAAATGCGCCACCGGTGTGTCTTTGTTGCGCAGGTGCGTCATCTTGTGTTGCACTAAAGGATGATCGACAACGGTAATATTGAGTGCGTCTGGCATCGACGGTCCTGTGGTTTATAGAGAATAGACTGAGTATACCCACACCGGAGAGTGCTGAGTTTTTGATTCTAGAGCTGAGTTTGAACACCGCAGGCGTATGATAGAAATTGTCGGACGGGGATTTCCGTTGCCAGCGCCGCGATCTATCATGATTACTGTATGGGGCCGTCAATCATCTTCTAATGTTCAAGCGGTGATGTGGTGTATCGGGGAGCTTGATCTCTCCCACCAGCGCATTGATGCGGGCTTCACCTATGGTGTGGTCGATAGGCCAAACTATTTGGCGATGAACCCCAATGGCACCATACCCACGATTCAAGATGGTACCCATGCCCCGCTTTGGGAGAGCGGCGCCATTCTGCGATACCTTGCCAGCCAATACGCGGATGAAATTTTCTGGCCGCTGGATCCGAGCCAACGGGCGGGTGTGGATCAATGGGCTGAATGGGCGAAGGTTAATATTGCGCTGAAGTTTACGTCGCCGATTTTCTGGAAAGTGGTTCGTACCCCGAAGCAGCGGCAAGATCCACGATCAATTCGTAAAGCGGTGCTGGATTTTGAATCCTCATTGCGTATCGCCGAATACAGACTGGAAAAGTACCCCTATCTCGCCGGCCGCGATTTCACACTTGCTGATATTCAATTCGCACATATCTTATATCGTTACTACGATATCGACATCGAGCGTTGTACGCTACCGGCAGTCGCCGAGTACTACCAAACAATTTCACAACGCAGCGCGTATGCTACTCACGTCGCCATCTCATATGACGAACTGGTTGCAAGCTTTTGAACGCGTCAATGGAGCACAACGTCGGGGTGTTCTCGCGCTACAAAGCTACCAACAGTGTGTTGCCTTACTTGCCTGTGTTCTTTCTCTATTTTTTGCAAAAAGTGTCGTTAGGTGAAGCCGTGCTGCTGGGTTCGGTGTATTACTTTTCCGTGTTTATTCTGGAAGTGCCAACAGGCTATTATTCGGATCGATTTGGCCGGCGATTAACCTTAATCCTTGCGTCTGTGATGAAGGTGTTAGCTTGTGTGGCTTTCATTGTGGCGGATTCCTTCAATGTGTTGGTGGTAGCGCAACTGTTGTTTGCTAGCAGCATCGCGTTTCAATCTGGCAGTGATAGCGCGTTACTGTATGATTCGCTTCGAGCGCTGAAACGTGAAGACGAATACAGTGAGCGTGAGAGCAACGCTCAAAAATGGTCCATGACCGCTTTAGCACTCTCTTGTCTAGTCGGCGGTGCGCTGGGGGTGATTGATTTGCGTCTGCCATATGTCGTCGCCCTGGCCGCTGCGATTTACGCGGTGGTGCAATGTTTTAGCTTTGTTGAGCCATCGATTGCTGGAGACGAACAAGCTGCTGCGTTCTGGAAGCAATTGAAGTCGGCCAGTGGTTACTTTTTTCATCCGTTGTTGGCTTGGGTGCTGGGCTTTTATATGGTTGGCTACTCGCTGGAACATATCCCCTACGAATTTTATCAACCCTACATAAAACTCATCGGTGACGAAGGGGTTGCAAGCTGGCTATCGGCCAGTTCAACACCGTTTGTATCGGGTCTTGTTATCAGTATATCGATGTTGGGTGGGGCCGTAGGGGCGAGCGTCAGTCAACGACTGGTGAATCGCGTGGGTTTACGCTCTTTGCTTTTGACAAGTATCGTAGTTCAGGTGCTTATTGTGGCTGGGCTGTCGTTGGTGTTGCATCCGATCATGCTAGTACTGGTCATGTTCCGTAATTTCTCGATGTCTATGGCGCATGGCCCCATGCTAGGTGCTATTGCGCCTCACGTGTCCAGCGTGCAAAGAGCCACATTCCTCTCGATGCTGAGTTTGTGCGGGCGTGCCACATTGGCACTCTGCCTGTCTTTGTTATCGGAATTTGTCGTCGGTGTTGAGGCTTTGAACTGGGAGGCACTGTCTCAGTTATTACTGATATCGGCGGTTGTGGGTACCAGTGCTTTTGTGTTGCTTTATTTCTGGTCGTATCGTATTTGTAAAGAGTTCGTCAGGTAAGAGATTTTTGTGAATATAAGGAGGAGTGATAGGGGGCGCTCGGTCAGTAAGCGCACTGTGGGTCATGGCAGATCAACTGCGATAGAACTACTTAAGTTTTGTTACGGTGCTCCTCACATTCATACATCTCATATCGTTCGGTTGGCGGTGCTCGTGGCCATAGGGTTCTCGGCGGTAAATTCCCGGGTCGTGATGTTTCTAATTCCCTTGTTGCGCTCTACTCGAAACTGTTGCTGATCCCTCGGGCGTTGATTGACCCGGCGTCTGCAGCTGGATGATTATTGCGTTTCATTTCCATCAATTCGGCGATCGTTCTCCTTAAGAAGATCAAATTCCGTGTAGGCAGAATAATTTTTGGCGGCGAGGATGGATAAGGTGGTCCAGGTAACAATAACCGCCACTAGCGAATATTGAGCAGCGAAAAATCGCGTCCACGCGACCGGAAACAGCAGAAAATGCGTGATCAAATAGACGACACAAGAGATCAATGAAAACAGCACATCACCGTGCAACGTCGTAATGCGAAAGTTGATTGGATCGACAAAGTATTTCGCTGAATACAGTACGATTCCTATCACCGCCAGCATAAAGAAAACGAAGCCGATAGGGGTATAGGAAAATGACATCATGCCTTCGAGTAGATAACTCGCATAGGCCTGGGCAGAAATGTCGAACACAAACTCATTTGGATGAGTCGGTTTATCGCCGTAGTTGTAGCCGATCAACGACGACCACGGGTCAGGCTCAATGATGAATGTGTTTAGGAACCAATAGGCGGCTAATGTTGCGACGCCACTGATAGCAGATGCGATGCGCGAACATCGCCCGAAGAAGAAAAAATATGCCTGAAACAGAGCGATTAACAATATCAAGTCGGTTCTGACGAAAATCACAAAAGGAAGCAGAAGCAGAAGAATGTAGACCCGATTTTGAAACAGCAGGTAGTACAGTACGATGCTCACGAGTGTCGCAAACGAATCGGGTGTGGCCAGCCGGGCAACATCGAGTAAGCCGCAAGACAAGACCGCAAACGGCAAAACGATGTAGAGACCAATCGGTACTTTTACTGGAATGAGCCGGGTTAGCAGCAACATGGACATAACCGAGCAGAATACGGAGAAAACATAGCTCGCCATGACAGGTTCAAATCCGGTATAGATCAATGCGGCGATAATGTGGGTGTAAATTACTCGAGAATCGTAGAAGAATGCGATGGTCTGGCGGAATGCTTCAGGGTCTTGCGACAAAACAACGCGGCTAGGCGAGTTAGTCAGCTTTTCCATGGCGTAACTGGGCAGGGAGTTATTCAGTACTTGGTACACGTTCGTCTGCAGTTGCTCGATCGGCTGCGGGCTCACGATTTGCATCGCGTTGGCAATGTAGGGAATTAGATCCCATTCGTAGTTTGGCGCTGACAACACCAGCGTTGAAAAGAGCCCGATAAAGATCAACAACCACAACCCGATCACCGATCGTCGGTTCGCCAGCACCCCGCGTACAATTTTCATCATAAGTGCGTCCGTATTGGAAGATTGGGCAAGGCTCAAGGTCGTTCCTTAAGTCGATCGTTTGTGTTGCATCCTTTGCGTATCATGGGCGACCACCAGATAAAATGGTAGACAGGGAATGGTAAAGCAAGTTCTGAGCCCGAACTAACTAACTGATATCATTGATCGCGTGTCTCCCGGTAGTGGGGGGTTGGGGAAAAGCGCTGATTCAGCCACTGTCGAACTGGGTTTTCCAAAAAGTAAAAGGAAGCGGCGCCAAAACTGATGGAGAGAATGAAACCGGAGATGACACCGCCAGGTATGGCGTAGTAGAGCTTGTAGAAGATCTGTTGCCAGAGATAGATTGAATACGAAAGAACACCGATCCAGCGCAGCGGTGGTTGCGAGAGTAACTTCTGTACGACTGGTGCTGATTCGGTCAGATGATTCACGGAAACGCCGAGCAGGACCGGGCAAAGCAGGTAGGTCATCCACAGAGGTGCCGAATCGAGATAGCAGAAAAACGCGAGCAGCACTAAAATTGCCGGCATATGGGGAGGAAGTGTGATTCCGTGTTCTTTTTTTATGAGATTGTAAGCGGCTGAGAACGCGATAAATCCGATGGTGCTCTCGGTTCGGATCAGGGAATATTTAAATTCCAGCGCGTCCATCGTGAGGTTGTTGTAGACATTCACTGCAATGGATACAGCGAAGATTCCCAGTAACACCCAAGCTACTTTCCTGCTGGCGATAAGCAGCACACTTAGCAAGCTCATGAGAATGTAGCTGTGCTCTTCGACGCTGAGTGACCATAGATGGCCGGTTGGAACCGGGGAGGTAAAGTAGACGGGTTCTACTGGGTAGTAGGTGCGAATAAAAAACAACGAAGCGATGAGTTCTTTAACGCTGAAGTCGTATTTAAGCAGCATACTGAGAATGCCGGCGGCGATCAGAAACACCACCAGTGCGGGGATGACACGGCTGAACCTGCGAACGTAGAAATCGGTCAGATTCATACGTTTAATAAACAGAATGTTGCTCATCAGCATACCGGAGAGAACGAAAAACACGTCCACACCCATTCGCTCTTCCCAGACCCATCCAGAGAAAGTAAAATGACCCACCAGTACGAGCAAAATGGCAAGCCCACGCCACCCGTCCCATACGTCGATCCTGTTTCCAGCTGACATCGACTTACTCACAATAATAATGTGGGTAGTATAACTTAGAGGTAGTGGGTTGCCCTGCACCCGATTCGATCATCCATGATCAAATTCAACTGTTTAGATTAAGGGCCACGGTCTAGCGAGTGAATAACTCAACGCGTCGATTACGCTCTCGTCCGGCCGCTGTCTCGTTGGAGTCGATGGGTTGGGTTTCACCAAAAGCCCGAGCCTCAATGCGGTTCACGTCTATGCCACGGTCTACCAGAAATTTCGAAACCGAAATTGCTCGCTCATAAGATAATGTCTGGTTGTAGCCGTCGTCACCCACACTGTCTGTGTGAGACGCTATTCCGATGGGTGTTGATGGGCATTCTGCCAACCGTACCGCAACCTCTTGCAGAATACTGCCGGCCTCGGGAGTCAGTTGAGCCGAGTTTGTCTGAAATTTCACCCCTTCCAGAGTGCCTCTAAACTCGCTGCACGAATCGTAGGGAATTTCTTCGACAACCGGAGCCACGACTACGGCCGGTACAGAGGGCGCGACCATGGGCGCAGGAATCACTGGCGCGGGCGCTGAAACGGTTTCAAGCTGACGCGTGCGATTACGGCGTCCGAGGCGATAGATCAAGCCCAATTGCGCAAAGCGAGCATCTTCTTCAAAAGCGATGCCTTCGAGACGTAGGCCCAGTCCAATGCGGGTCATGTATTCGAGGCCGGCACCTAGCAAAAAGTGCGCTCCGTTGACCTGTTCAAACTCGACACCACCTTCCGCAGAATTTTTCAGCGCGGCGAAGCCGAGCCGACCAAAGCCACTAAAACCTTCTCGCTTGAAATTGTGACGGTTCTTGCCAAAATAGTAAAGGGCGCTACCGCCAAAGGTTCGGTAGCTGATCGAACCCTGAGGCGAGATGCCAGCGCTGCCGAGATCCGCAGCGTGCAATTCAATCGCCAGCTGACGCGACAGATCGAGCCCGAGTGTGATCTGGCCAGCGCCGTCAACGCGACTATTGACATCGACACCGGGCACTTGGCTGGTGTCGGGTTCGATGAAGGCTGAGCCGAATCCGATGCCGGCGTATACATGCCGTTGAATACGGTTCTCGTATTTCGGGTTTGCATCGCGGGTCTGTCGCAGCTCGGTGCTCTGGCCGGGATAAGACGCTGAGGGATTCGTGAATGAAGAACAGCCGGTAGCTAGTAGCAAGGTGACGCTTAGCAAGACTAGACGCTTAAAAAGGGGATTTTGATTTTCCATTGGCATGATCTGGTTAATTGAGAGTCAGTGCGCTTTCTCTCTAGAGGAAGCGATATTGAGTCCTATCGGCCTGATCCAGCTTAGAAAGAGCCATCCGGGTAAAAACGTTACAATTGTATTCGAATGGCCAAATACCTCGGTACTGAGTGCAGAAACCTATGATGCCTGAGTTGACTCCGGAGACAATATTCTCTCGCCGGTGGGAGCCTGCGTCGATTGCCAACACGGTTGGGCAAGGCCGCGGCATCTACTTGCTGCATGGAACTGGCGAACACGGCAAGCGATACGATGAGTTCGCAACCCGTTTAACCGAGGCGGGGTGGTTGGTGGCTGCTCATGATCACGTTGGCCACGGACAATCCTCAGGGCAGCGTGGTCTGCTTCGACCCGCCAATGGGCTGGCGCATTACGCTATGCCGCAAATTGTACGATTTGCTGACGAGGTCGGTGCCCCGCCGATTTTGTTTGGCCACAGCCTGGGTGGCGTGCTGGCCGCAGAACTGGTGCTTAAGTATCACGTCAATGTCAGCGCACTGGTATTGTCAGCGCCGGCGTTCCGACCCCGGATATCGTTGCTAAATCGAATTAAGCTGAATTTGCTGTACGGGGTTGCCCCGGATAAAGTTATTGAGCTGCCGCATAGACCTGAACTGTTGACTCGTGACGAGTGTAAACAGCAGGCGGCCCGACAGGATGAACTCATACATGGGTTTAAGTCGGCAAGACTGGTGCGCTGGATGTTTGATACCGGTGCTGAATCCATCAAGCTTGCGTCAGGGTTGTCGGTGCCGGCGTTGGTACTGATTGCCCAACAAGACCCAGTTGTTGATCCTGCCGCCATTCGCTCGTGGGCGGCGGCAGCACCGCCTGATCTCGTAACGCAATACGAATACGCCGAAGGGTTGCACGAACTGTTTAATGAGATGCCCGATGTGCGTGCACAAATTACCGACGATACATTAGCGTGGCTGGCAAAACTTGCGGGTCAGTTTTAGCTTAGGTCACGCATGCCTTTTGTGGGAGGGGACGCCATTCTGGCGGGTGGGATGGCATCAAACTCAACGTGCTCAGCACCGTTGTAGACCAAAAAGTGTTTGCCCTTGGCGCGTGCGATCATCGTCATACCGATCTCTTGCGCCAGCTCAAGCCCCATTTGCGTGACGCCGCTGCGTGACAACAAAGTCGGTATGCCCATAAACGCGGTTTTCATGACAATCTCAGAGGTCAATCGCCCCGTGGTGTAGAAAGTCTTGTCGCCACCGTTGATGTCGTCCAGCCACATTCGTCCTGCGATGGCATCGGCTGCGTTGTGGCGCCCGACATCTTCAATGTGCATCAATGAATCGGTAGTACTGCACAAACCGCAGCCGTGCACGGCGCCGGAAACGCGATACACCTCGTTCAGCTGACCGACGTTTTTGATGAGTGAATAAATATCGGATTGTTTCAGAGCGGGCGGTGTCAGTTGCATTTCGTATAACTTATCGACTGTGCAACTGAATATGGTGCCCTGACCGCAACCGCTGGTTACGATGCGTCGTTGCATTTTTTCTTGCCAGTCAGCGATACCGCTACCGGCGTGTGTGGTGATGTCAACCAGCTCGCGGTCCCAATCTACTATCACCGATCGAATCTGCGCAAGCTCTTCAATGAGTTGCTGATTGCGGATGTAACCCAGCGCCAATGCCTCAGGCTCGGTGCCCAGCGTCATCAGTGTGACAACTTCAAGACCATCGACACGAAGCGTTAACGGGACTTCACCCGGTATGTGGGCGTCTATGTGATCCCCAAACTCGTTGACAGCTTCGATGGCGTGCGCGGGCGAGAGCCCTTCATCGCTGAGTGTGGGCTGCTGGGAATTTGACGTCATGAGTGTGTGGGGTCGGTTAAGCGATCTTTGAGTTTGCATAGCATGGCAAGACATTGCTCCAGCTGGTCAAGGGCGAGGTATTCGTCGGGTTTATGGGCTTGGGTAATTGAGCCTGGACCGCAAACAACCGCGTTCATGCCGATAGACTGAAACAAGCCTGCTTCGGTTCCAAACGCTACCAGCTCTGCGCCATTGGCGCCGGTGAGTGTTGTCATAAGATCCCGCGCCGCGTTGTGCTCCATCGGTTCAAGCCCGGGTACCTCGCCATGGCAATGGGTATGGATGCTGGCCGCGGGGTGAACCGCTTGCATCTGCGGTAGCAGGGTATCGTCGACGTAATTCTGCAGATCGTTTTTTACCAGATCAGCATCCCCCTCCTGGACAGGACGCATCTCCCAATCTACATGCGCTTTACCGACAATCACGTTCGGTGCAACCCCACCGTGAATACCGCCGATGTTGATGGTGGTCTCGGGTGGTTCAAAGCGACTGTCTGTGGGTGCTCGATCTCGCAGAGTCTGGCGAAGACTCATTAAACGCATGACATAACGAGTTGCGTACTCGGCAGCGTTAACCCCTTGCGCGGGCGCCGAGCCATGTCCTTCCAAACCAACAAACTGTGTGCTGTATTCATAACAACCTTTGTGACCTTCGATCACTCGCATGTCGGTGGGCTCGCCAATGATGACGATGTGTGGTTTGACCCCAAGACGGACAATATCGGCAACCAAGCTGCGAGCGCCGATGCATCCGGTCTCTTCATCGTGAGTAAACGCAAAGTGAATAGGGCGCTTGAGTGCTGTGTCGGCAAAGCCCGGCGCCATCGCCAAACAGGCGGCAATGAATCCCTTCATGTCACAGCTGCCACGACCGTATAATTTGCCATCGCGTTCCGTCATTACGAACGGATCATGCGTCCAGTCCTGCTCGACTACAGGTACAACGTCGGTATGGCCCGATAACACAATGCCGCCGTCAACATCCGGGCCGAGTGTTGCGAACAAATTGGCTTTGGTGCCGGGCTCGTTCTGGAAGACGCTGACACGAGCACCGAGCGTTTCAAGTTTTTGCCGCACCGATTCAATTAGCTCCAAATTGCTGTCGGTTGACACGGTGGGAAAAGCAATGAGCTCTTTGAGTAGAGCTTTGGTCTTGTCGAGAGGTGTCGTGGTGCTCACACAGAGTCCATCAAGGTTTAACAAAAAGCTTACGCGGAAAATGGCACAAGGGTTCGGCGGCGCCTGAGGTTTTGATCAAAATGGTTTCGGTCGTCTCCAGCCCCCAATTCTCCATCCAAAGAGCCGGCATAAAATGAAAGGTCATACCCGGCTGCAGTACAGTGGTGTCGATGTCGCGCAATGACATAGTGCGCTCGCCCCAATCGGGTGGATACGATAAACCGATTGGATAGCCGCAGCGGTTGCTTCGTTCGATACCGGCTTTACTGAGCTCATTGTGCAAGGCATTGGCGATATCGCAGGTGCGATTGCCAGCAACCGCGGCATTCAGTCCGGCTTCTATGCCAGCGTTAAGCGCTTCCGATGCACTCATCATCTCCGCGGGAGGGGTGCCAAGAAATACCGTACGGCACAGCGGGGCGTGGTAGCGCCGGTAGCAACCGGACAATTCGAAAAATGTGGCTTCGCCGTGCTTCATGGGCGAGCCATCCCAAGTGAGATGTGGGGCGGTGGCGTCTTTGCCCGACGGTGTTAACGGCACGATGGCGGGATAATCGCCCCAGTCATCTCCCACACCCAAGGTGGCCACGCGTTGAATCTCGGCCACCAATGCGTTTTTACGCAAGCCAGGTTCGGCAAGCTCCATCGCTACCCGCAGCATGGATTCCGAAATGCGCGCCGCTCGGCGCATGAATTCCAGTTCTGGCTCTGATTTGATGGCACGGCACCAATTGACCATGGCTGTGGCATCGACCAGCTCAGTGTTCGACAGGCAATCCGTTAATACGGCATGGGCTTTGGCCGAGTAGTAAAAATTCTCCATTTCGACCCCAATGCGGAGTTGACCGGGCAAGATCGATTTTACTTGGTCAGCGAGATGCTCCATCGGGTGGCAGTCAGAGGATTGAACAAAATGATCGGGGTACCCGACAACTTGATCATCAGGCATCCACACGGTGCGCCTGGCGCCAGCGGTGTCCTGGGCTCGACCCCACCACAGTGGGGGCTGGTCGTGCTGCACGATGACAGCCTGGTGGACGTAGAAGGACCAGCCATCATAGCCTGTCAGCCAAGCTTGATTGGATGGGTCGGTGACGATCAGGGCCTCGAGCCGTTTGTCTGCCATAGTGCGACGGGCGAGGTCGAGGCGCCGATCGTATTCGGTTTGTGTGAACGGAGTCCGGTCTGTGAACATCGTAGGGGTATCCCAGTCGGGTGATTACCGCGCAAATCGTTACCAGAGGTTCAGACAATGAGATACGCCCATTGAATTTATAGCGGAAGAGTACCAAGTTTTCGACTTCCTGGATGGCAGTCGGGAACCATATTTGCGGGGAAAGATCGAAATCTTCGACTGCTACACTCAGGTGTAATGTGAGCGGCCGCGCCGGTCTACGGCAGTGTTTGTCGGTGAAGTTCGCGGTGAGGGCTACAGTGAGGCGGAAGGATGTTGGCATGCTCTTGGTATGTAGCTTACTTGATCGTCGGCTAGCCCATCGCTCAGGCCGTAGGGCGTAGCTGTACCAACAGGCTTAAGAGGTGGACGTCAATCGCAGCGTGGTTGGCTTTCAATTGTATTTTCAACTCAGGAATTTTGATCGATGAAGAATTCACGTCGCCGCTTTTTAGAACAATCCACAGTATTGGGTGTGGCTGGAATGGTCTCCGCTGCTGGGGCGGTATCACTGTTGCCCGCAGCAACCGCCAGTGCGCAAGCTGCTGCCGGTTATGAAGTTCTGGCAAATCCGATGAACACGGCCGATCCGGATAAGATTGAAGTGCTGGAATTTTTCTGGTTCGGCTGTCCGCATTGCTTCGCTTTTGAGCCAGCGATAAACGACTATCACCAAAATAAACCTGAGTACGTCTCGTTTTCCCGCGAAGCGCCGCCGCTTAACCCGCAATGGGAGCCGCATTCAAGAATGTTCTACGCGGCCCGTAGCTTGGGAATAATCGACGAAGTGCTCGACCCCATATTCGATGAAATCCATTTGAAGAAAAATCGATTGGTGAAGCCGAAAGCCGTGGGCAAATTCATCGAATCACTGGATGTCGGTGTAGATTCTGAGAAATTCCAAAGCACCATGAAATCCTTCGCGGTCGATGCCGGATTACGGCGCTCGGTACAGCTCGCTCAGCAGTCAAAAATTACCGGTGTCCCTGCCATCATCGTCAACGGTAAATACCGCACCAGTGTCTCTATAGCGGGTGGTAACGAACAGACGATTGAAGTCATCAAACGATTGGTTGAACTCGAACGCGTCTAGGTGTTAGAAACCGGTTTTAGACTCTCTGCGTCCGGGTTGGCGCAGAGAGCCCAGTCCGCCAATAAGGCAGATGCTAACTTTTACGGGTTTAAGCGGCTTTTCGCTCAACGTGAAGCGACTCGATTAACACATTCACTTCCTTTTTAAGTTCAACAAGCAGAGTTGGTAAGTTACCTAGCTCTTCCTCGCGCCCCGCGTTTTCTAGTTGCTGGCATAAGCGAGAGACCCGAACCCCTCCCCAATTTGCACTGCTAGATTTGAGACGATGGGCGGCCAATCTGAGCTTCTCACTGTCGCTGTGTTGCATGGCGTCTTCGATGTTCGTAAGGTCGTGTGCAGAGCTGTCGACGAATTTACTGGCCAAGCGATCGTAGAAACCTTCGCTGGCTTGCTCACACATACTAAGCAACTCCTGATAAACCACCTGATCGATGACCGGCAATTTGTCGTGGCTAGTTGACGCCTCCGATGCTGCGACTGAGACGTTTGAATCGATGCTGACAACAGCATCGGTATTGCTGACATTAGCGGCAGCGCTGAGAGTCTCGTCGATCGCGGTCGCGTCTTCACTGTGTGGCAGCCATTTTTGCAGACACATCCTTAGTTCAGCGGAGCTGACCGGTTTGCTTAAGTAGTCATCCATACCCGCACCTATGCACCGTTCCCGATCACCCTCGAGCGCATTGGCGGTCAGCGCCACGATGGGCTGTCGGAAGCTATCGCCCGAGTGAAGTTCTCGCTGCCTGATTGCCGAGGTAGCGGCGAATCCGTCCATGATGGGCATCTGACAATCCATGAAAACCATATCGAACCGACGCTCGGTAAGTCGAGTGACTGCCTCTTCCCCGTTCTCAGCCAATTCGGCCACGAGTCCCATCAGTTTCAGCATCTCCAGCATCATGTCCTGATTCACTGGATTGTCTTCAACGAGAAGGATCTCTCCGCACAGCGTTGCATGCTCTAATCGTTTTTGATCAATTGATGCATTGAGCGCCTGATCGTCGCCAAGCGTCGCGGCAAGACAATTGTAGAGATCTTTTTGGCGGGCGGGTTTGGTAATGTGCGGATGCTCGGACAGTTGGCGAGACGTCTTCTCATCGCGCTGCGAATTCACCGAGCTTAAAATAACAAATTTTGTTGCAATAGATGGCCAGCGTGAACAGGCTTTTCTAATCAGGTCTGTGCCGCACATTTTTGGCATTTGCTGATCGATAATGGCAACGTCAATAAGATCATTCTGATAGTGGCAGTCTTCGATGATTTGCAGCGCGTGCTCAGGGTCGTTGGCAACGATGGTTTGCGCTCCCCAATGCGTTAATTGTGTCCTGAGAATATCGCGATTGGTTACATTGTCGTCAACAATCAGAAAGCGTCGATCGGTCAGTGAGCGCTCACTTGCCCATCGTTGTTGCACAGACGCGGGCAATCGCTCCAGTAATACGCTGAAATGAAATGTTGAGCCATTGCCTACAGAGCTGGTAATACCAATGCTACCGCTCATCAACTCCACCAACTTTTTTGATATCGCAAGACCAAGGCCGGTACCGCCAAACTCGCGGGTTGTGGTTCCGTCGCCTTGTTCGAATTCTTCAAACACGCGGGTTTGCTGTTTGCGCGAAATCCCGATACCGGTATCGATGATTTCAAATCTGACGTTAGTAAGCTGACCCTCGCGAGCGTCCAGACTGTTAACGCGGATTTTGATTTCGCCTGAGGCAGTAAATTTTATTGCGTTACTGATCAAATTAACCAGTACCTGCCGAATGCGTCCGGCATCACCACTAAAGGCTATGTGTGCTTGGGGAGGTAGTTCAACGTTTAATTCCAGCCCCTTGCGGTGAGCGGATTCAGCAAGCATTTCAGCGACGTCTTCAATGACTTCCCGTAGATCGAAAGGGGCCACTGTAATGTCCAGCTTACCCGCTTCTATTTTTGAAAAATCCAGAATGTCATTTACCACGCTTAACAACGATTGACCTGAGCGAAGTATGGTCGATGTGTAGCGTTTTTGATTGATGTTCTGATCGGTTTGCAGTAGGAGCTCTGCCATGCCGAGCACCCCATTAATGGGGGTACGGATTTCGTGGCTCATATTGGCCAGGAATTCACCCTTTAACCGCGCGGCCTGCTCGGCTGCATTGGTTTTTTCGATTAACGCCTGTTCGTTTTGCTTAACGATCGCGCGCATATCGATGAAGCTTTGCGTCAGTGAGCCGATTTCATCGCGTTTGTCCTGAACTTGAAGCTGGTAGTCAAAGTTGCCTTTGGAAAGCTCATGCGCACCCACACCGAGTCGGTAAATGCGTTGACCAATGGACTGTGATAATAACCACCACAACACACCGACAAATCCAATGACGACAACGCCGATCCAGACGTAGATCGTCGTGAGTCTATCGAGTGGTGCGTAGGCGGTTTTCTTATCCAGCATTACCTGAACCAGAATGGGTGAATTCTCGTACGGACGAAATCCCTGCAAGTCAATCGTTGGTTGCTGCGCAATGGTGACGAAATCTTTGCCGCTAATTTGAACGTTGAACGGTTCGTCAATGCTGGTTTTTAGCAAGTCGCTGTAGGATACGGTGGTGTTTTTGGTGCGGTACAATAAGGTATCGTTATCGGTGGACATCAATGTCAGAATTCTATTTTCTGACTGAGGCATGCCCAGCACATTGGTGCGTTCCAAAATTGAATTGACAAACTGCCAATTTATGGTTCCCGTCAAGACACCGATAATATTGTACTGGTTGTCGTAGATGGGAGTGGATTGAATGGATGTGTATTGCGAATCTTCCTTTGAAAACCGAGGTGGGTAGACTTGTGCGAAACCTTTGAATGCACGTTGGAATTCGATTCGTTGTTTAATGTTTTCGCCAACCAGATTTTTATTGGTCGACGCAACGACATCACCACTTGAATCGACGGCTGTGACGTCTGAAAACAGGCTGTGTGCATCGACGAATTTATTCAGATCATTTTCTAAACGCCTAAAAATATCGCGGTTGCGAACCTGTTGCATAACAATGAGTCGGCTAAAACTGCGCAAATTATGGTTTGCATCGAGAATTTTATCGTTCAGAGCATCCACTGTGTGACTGACATCTGACATCAAAGAGGCTTGCACGGATCGCCGCATGTCGTCGCGCTGAACGGAAAAACTGACCGTAAACACAAACAACAGCGGCAGCACAGCACCGACGAGAACAAAAACCAATAGTTTCTGGCGAATACTCATTTATAACCAGGGTCTGCTGGCAACATTAACCTAGGGTTTTTAACGGAAAAACTGCACTTTACTTAACTAATAACTTAGGTTTCTATGCTGGGCGCGACGAAAATTAGTCGCTGGATCAGCTTTTCAGGCTTATCCACGCTTGGTGCGCGTCGTATCCTAAAGTCTCTGGCTGTGCACGGCCCGGCCGCTAATTTGGGCAGCCGCATCGGTGTCTACCTCGATCCCGAGCTGAACCGGAACGGCTCCAACCCCGTCCGCCTCATCGTGAGGCGTTTGTCGCGTCGAGGCCAATACAACAGCCCGTTTGGCACCAGCGGGAGAGGAGAACGTTAGTGCCAAACGGGGTAACTCAATGTCACGCAGCTTGGCCAGCGTGCTTTTTCAGTGGCTGTGGTACGGCGTAGTCGGTGTCGCTAAGACGACCATACCGAACGGCATCAACAATTCCACC
>CALFBL010000239.1 GCA_937951695.1 uncultured Granulosicoccaceae bacterium
GCTGGCATGAACCCGATGGATCTTAAGCGCGGTATCGACAAAGCGGTCGCTAAAGCGAGTGAAACACTGGCTTCAATGAGCAAGCCATGCAACGACACCAAGGCGATTGCACAGGTTGGCTCTATTTCGGCAAACAGTGATCACTCCATCGGTGAAATTATCGCTGAAGCGATGGAAAAAGTCGGTAAAGAAGGGGTTATCACGGTAGAAGAAGGCAAGTCTCTCGACAACGAGCTCGACGTCGTTGAAGGTATGCAGTTTGATCGTGGTTACCTGTCGCCATACTTCATCAATAACCAAGATGCCATGCAGGTAGAGTTGGAAGACCCTTACGTATTGCTGTTCGACAAGAAAATTTCAAACATCCGCGATTTGCTTCCAGCGCTGGAAGCGGTTGCCAAGTCTGGCAAGCCACTGCTGATCATCGCTGAAGATATTGAAGGCGAAGCTTTGGCAACCTTGGTTGTCAACAGCATGCGCGGCATTATCAAGACATGCGCTGTGAAAGCACCCGGTTTTGGTGATCGTCGGAAAGCGATGCTGCAGGATATCGCCATATTGACCGGTGGGCAAGTCATCTCGGAAGAAGTAGGTTTGTCGCTGGACAAGATTACGTTGGAAGATCTTGGAACGGCCAAGCGTGTAACGGTTGATAAAGACAACACCACAGTGGTTGATGGGGCCGGCTCTTCGGACGAAATCAATGCACGTGTTGACCAGATCCGCACACAGATTGATCAGGCAACATCCGATTACGACAAAGAGAAGCTGCAGGAGCGTGTTGCCAAGCTCGCTGGTGGTGTTGCGGTCATTAAAATCGGTGCTGCGACCGAAGTGGAAATGAAAGAAAAGAAAGACCGCGTTGACGATGCATTGCACGCCACTCGCGCAGCTGTTGAAGAAGGCATTGTTCCCGGTGGCGGTGTTGCTCTTGTTAGAGCGGTTTCATCGGTTGACGACCTTAAGGGCGACAACCACGACCAAGACGTCGGTATCACCATCGCTCGTCGCGCAATGGAAGAGCCGTTGCGTCAGATCGTTGCTAACGCGGGTGGCGAGCCGTCTGTGGTAGTGGCTGAAGTGAAAAAAGGTGAAGGTAATTTCGGTTATAACGCAGCCAACGGCGAATACGGTGACATGGTTGAGGCTGGCATCATCGATCCGACGAAAGTCACCCGATTTGCACTGCAAAATGCTGCATCAGTTGCTGGACTGATGATCACCACCGAAGCCATGATCGCTGACAAGCCTGCGCCAGAGGGTGCTGGTGCTGGTGGCGGTGGTGGTATGCCGGATATGGGCGGTATGGGTGGAATGGGCGGTATGATGTGATTTAGTTCACGTTACCTGAACACAAAGAACCCCGCTTATGCGGGGTTCTTTGGTTCTATGAGTGGTGAATTCGAGCCTCTTTAGAGTCGGCGAAAGATGCCGATAGAGTACTTATGGGGACAGGTTTCGCGAGTCAATCAGTGCCAATAGGTTCTGACTATGCATGACGCACACGATGGAGTCGCGATTTATGGTGCGCGCGTCTGTTGGTCGAGGAGGGGGTGAGTGAGCCAACTATTCGCTAGCATGTCTCGCCGCGTGATGCCAGAATACGCGATCGCGCGTATGGCCGCTCTTGCTCTGGTCGCCATCATGGTGCTGCTGCAACCGGTGCTCATCGCCGAATCCCACGTAAGTGACCGGCGCGCGGAGACCGATGCGCTGGTCAACGCCGAATTTCATCGGCTACAAACGGCGCTGGACTTCAGCTCCCCCGAGCAACTTCGAAACCGTAGCGACTTTTTCACCGCCGATAATTTAACCGGGGTGTTGATCGCTGACGTCGCTGGGAACGCGGTGCTGGTGGTGGGTGATATCCCGGATGCCTCGTTGGTGCCGAAGTTAATTGAGAACGGTACCGGACAATGGCTAATCAACGAACCGAAGCACGCCGATGCTCTGTGGGCGATGGATACGAGGTTTGGACCGATGTCTGCGGTTCTTCGAGTGAACGTTGCTCCGGCAATCTCGGCCGCTTGGTCGAAAACAATCAAACGAATTTTCTACGCACTGGGACTGGTGCTGATCACAGGATTAGCCGCGTTGTGGCTGGTCAATCGCCTAGTCAACCGTTACTTCGTAGAGCCAACCGCTGAGCTGATTGAGTACATAGAGTCGTGGCAGGAGCAGCAGAGCGGTGACATAGATGCCGAAAGCGCGTGTGAGGATGCACCGCATCTTTTACCGTTGGCGGAAACATTTTCATCGCTGATCGGGCAGCAGAAAAAAGCCGACCTTCAGGTAAAGGTAAAACAAAAGTACCTCGAATTTGCCGCTCATCATGACCCGTTAACGCATCTGCCCAACCGGCTTATGTTTGAGGACACCCTGAAACAGACCGTTGCACACGTGCGCGAAAATGACTCGTCCTTCGCTGTGTTTCTGGTGGATCTGGATAATTTTAAAATCTTCAACGATCAATATGGTCATTTGGTCGGGGATCGGATGGTGGCGGAAATCGGAAGCCGTCTGCGTTCGCTGATGCGCGATGGGGATCTGGTAGCACGGCTTGACGGTGATGAATTCGCGGTGATTCAGACTAACTTCGCCGCAAAAGCCAGTGCTGAGACGATCGCTCAACGCTTGATGGATGCGGCTCAGGCGCCGTTTGAACATCGAGGATTTACCCTGAAAGTAACAGCGACGGTCGGAATATCCTGCTTCCCCAAAGACGCAACGACCGATCAGCACATTGATGCGGCCGGTGAGGAAATTGTCAACAATGCATCGGTTGCGTTGCAGGAAGCTAAGACCCACGGCAAGAACCAGTTCCGATTATTTGATGAATCGATGCGTTCGCGGTTAACCGCTCGCATCCGCCTCGAGCAGGATCTGAAAACCGGTTTGCAAGAGGATCAGTTTGAGGTCTGGTATCAACCCAAGATTAATATCACGACCCGAAAAATGATGGGCTCGGAAGCCTTGGTGCGTTGGAACCATCCGACCAAGGGATACATTTCTCCTGAAATATTCATACCCGTTGCTGAAGAAGCCGGCATGATCATCGAACTGG
>CALFBL010000240.1 GCA_937951695.1 uncultured Granulosicoccaceae bacterium
GGCGTACGAGTAACACCCATGAACGACGAAAACGCAGCGGTTCTAAACGCCACCAACGTGGCCCGCACCTATAAGCAAGGCGATCTGTCGGTCAAGGTGTTAAACGACGTCTCCATTGCAATCGGTGGCGGCGAACGTGTCGCTATTATCGGCAGTTCAGGCAGCGGCAAGAGTACTTTGTTGCATGTGCTGGGCGGGCTGGACACACCGGATCAGGGCAACGTGGAACTCGCAGGCCAAACCGTGCACGGACTGTCGCAAGCCGCGCGTGGCCGTCTACGCAACGCGCACGTGGGATTTGTCTATCAGTTTCATCACCTATTGCCTGAATTTTCGGCGGCAGAGAACGTCGCTATGCCGTTATTGATTGGTGGTGCCCGACCGGCTGAAGCGTACGAGAAAGCGACCGCCTTACTCGAACGCGTAGGCCTCGGTGAGCGTGTGCAGCACAAACCGAACGAACTCTCCGGTGGCGAGCGTCAACGAGCAGCGATTGCCCGGGCGCTGGTGAATTCACCTGATATCGTGCTTGCTGATGAGCCAACGGGAAATCTTGATGAAGAGACCTCGTTGAAAGTGTACGAATTAATGCTGGAGCTCAACCAGGAGCTCGGCACGAGCTTTCTGATAGTCACCCACGACACACGGCTGGCGGCTCGCATGGATCGCATCTATCGTTTGAGTGCGGGTGAATTAAACCCGGTGGAACTTGACGCCTAAGTTTGACGAAAGAGGCCTTTGCCCGGAACAGCTGCACAACGGTTGGCGATTGGTTTTTTTCGACTGAGCCAATCGCCCAAATGAGGCGCTGCAGGGTTAAGCCAACGCGTCGGATTTTTCCGGCGTGTTGCGCATCACGAATAACACCCCCAGGTAGCCGATTCCAGAGGTCACAATCGCGCACGCCAGACAGCCCGTGAGTAGTGCCGGCCAGACGTGAGTGCCGGCGGTCGCGATGCTGTTCAACGATAGTGTTAAGCCCTGTAATTCAGGCGTGGGGGGCAGAATAGTTGACCCAACAAACCAGCCTGCGTACAGTAAGGGCACAACGGTCAACGGATTGGTGAACCACACCATGACCAGCGAGGAGGGCACATGGACGCGCAGCAACGCCGCAAAGGCGCCAGCCAATACGGTCTGCAAGGGCAGTGGCAACCAACTGATGAACAACCCTACCGCAACGCCGCCGGCGACCGAGCGCCGGTCGCACGCCAACCAAGGCTTGGGAATTCTGCTGAGTATGTAGCGGGCACATTTCATAACACCCCCAGTAACGGCCGTGGCTATACACGGATTGAGTTTGTGCAGCTAGTTTTGAAGTTTGTTCAACTGATTCAGCGCAGTTTGTGAACTACGCAGGTCTGAGCGCTCTGAGCGTGGTTGGGGCGGGGGCGGTTTTGCGAACCAGTCACTGGTGGCTTCCGCCCGTGGTACTCATCAGCGTTCTACTTATCCTGTCAGTTGCTGCGCTGCTGTGTCATCGCTGGGTACCCAAATCGATGCGGTGGGGGTTTGTGATGCTGTGCGCAGGTGCCGTGGTGTCTATCTGGCAGGTCGATCAAGCTCTGCAGCATCGCGTGCCAAGTTCCTTCATTGGCGACGATGTAAGAGTTCAAGTGAAGTTGCATTCGGTGGTGGACGAACGCCCTCTGAGACAAGTGCTGGTAGCCGATACGCTCAACTTACCGACGCAATTTACGAACACTAAGTTGCCGCGTCAGCAACCAAGACGCTGGCGAATAACCTGGTATGGCGTACCCCAGCATCCGGATGGTTCGGCGGTTGAGCTAAACGTCGGCGACGAGTGGTCAATGACGCTTCGCTTGCGTGCACCAAACGGCACTGGCAACCCCGGTGGCTTCGATGTATCGGGGTGGTACTTAAGAACGGGCGTGGATGCTGTGGCTTACGTGCGCGACGATCCAGCTCCCATTCGCCATCGGGTCGGGACACTGTCGTCTTTGTCGGCGTGGCGAGCGGCCTTGGCAAAACGGGTATTGGCCGCGCGCCCCGATGACCCCTACCGTGGCGTGGTGGTGGCGCTGACGCTGGGGTATCGAGATGGCATCAGTGATGAGTTCCGGCAGTTGCTGATTCGCACCGGCACAGCCCATTTACTGGCTATCTCTGGCTTGCACATAGGCCTTGTATCGGCAGCGGCATTCTGGCTATTCAAAGGCCTTTGGGGTCGGTGTCCACGAACGCTCGGGTGGCGTTTTTCCCGTTCCACGTTCGCGGGCATGGGGGCGGTTGTCATTGCATTAGTGTACGCGATACTGGCGGGGCTAAGCCCACCGACACAGCGTGCGGCAGGAATGTGTGCGGCAACTTTTCTGGTGCTGACAACGCGTCGATCGCTCTCTCCCTGGCTGCCGTATTCTGTGGCCCTCATGTTTGTGGTGCTCACCGATGTGCTGCGTTTGCTGTCACCAGGTGTCTGGCTATCGTTCGGTACCGTGGCGTTGATCGTTGTGCTGCACCGGCCAGAGCGCCGCGCGAACGGACCCGATGGTGGGTCGAATGATGGGCCCGGTGACGCTCAGCATGAACAAGTCATGAAAACC
>CALFBL010000241.1 GCA_937951695.1 uncultured Granulosicoccaceae bacterium
GCGCAAGAACACCGTCTTTACCCGTGATGGCTTGCCCAGACTGTAAAGCTTTCAGTGCTTTATCAAAATCGAATTTCTCTGACATCGTTCAATCCTCTTTGCATAGAATAAAAGGATTGACACAGAAAATCTAACACTCCCGAAGTGTCTGTCAGATGAAGTTTAAGCTACGTTCTTCTCCTGCCAGATCCTTTCCAGCTCGCCTTGCTTACACCGAACGCACGTTTAAGCTCCAATATATTGCCCTCAACACCTGCACGAAAGTTGCGCAAAAGATCGAATGTTTTCTTCTTCACGCCCATGTCCGCCAGCGTCCAACCATTTTACTGAAGACATTGCGTTTAACGCCTAGCGCTTTTGCTGACGCCACATTTGCTTGACTCGCGTAGCAACCGTCAGCAACAGCCGCGTGAGGAATTACCCCGTAATCGCTCTGGCTGGCACTGAGTACAGGCATGTACAACAAAGCGTCTGCTGGATTACCTTTCTCTACTCTGCTGTAGGTTATGAAGCCATCCTGCTGCGTCGCCAAATTCACTATGTGACCGAACTGCACATCGCGCAAACCTTTGACGATGTTGTCGGTGTGCGGTTCAAACAGACTGACAGTTTTCTCCGACGCTGGCACTCGCTCATCGTTGTAAACTCGTCGCTCAGTCTGATAAATCACGCGAATTAACAACGTCATAAAGTTTTCAACTTTGCCGATCCATCGCTCAACCACTTCAAAGCTCTCTGCGTTGAGTCTGACCTTGTCAATAGCGCTACTCGATTGCTTCAAAACCAGCGCGGCATAGTCTAGAAGCTCTGGATGTAGTGCGTCTTTTTCTGCCTTTTTGGCGTTAAAAATACGATACGACAACGATTTGGCTTTCTTGCGTTGATTAGTAAAACGTATCTTTACACCGCTCACGCGCTGACTCTGATTCATTAACCGGCTGAGCACACGCACGTCATCATTGAGCAGTTGACTGTCACTGGGCTCGGCAATATTGCTGTCAGTCACTGTGCTATCAATACGCAGCCGTTCTAAGCTCAGCGTGCCGTGTTCAAACAAACGCGACATAACTATCTGATTCGCCTCTTCAAAGGTCTCAGGGCGGATGAGACGAATCGTGGATTGGAGCCCAGATCGGCTCGGGAATTGATCATTGTTGAGTCGCGCAAACGAGCGATACGTCGGTGAATCTGACAAGTGGAATGACAATTTCTCGTAGCTGAGCTGAACTATTTACTTGAGTAACAAGCAGCGAAAACGCTCTCCACACTCAACCCACTGGCGCCGGTAGCTGCCGTAGCAGGAATCCGGAAATCACGCTTCACACACTCTAGGATAGACGGATGCTCATCGAGCACACATCCGACAAGCTGTTGAGCTGATCCCCCAGCGCATGTGGGGCATAAAAATCGAACCTACTGGTCTGAGCATTGCGGGTCTCTCGCATGCGGGAATCCTCTTGGTGTGTGTTTTGGTGTCTAAACTCAAACCTACCAAAACCAAGAGGATTTCTTTACGTCTATCGCAAACTATTTCTTGCTAACTCAATCAGTTATGAGTTTCTGGATGGGCACTAGCTAGCGCTACGGGAAACTTTGCACGTGGGTGAAAAACCGTCCTTTCTTCGTTTAATTGGGTCTATCAGCCTTTTTGAACAAACGATAAAAATTATCCGTTGTCGCATCGCGTACCTCTTCGTAGGGAACACCTCGCAGTTCGGCAACAAATTCAGCGGTATGTTTGGTATACGAAGGCTCATTGGTTTTTCCGCGATGCGGTACGGGTGCCAGATACGGCGAGTCGGTTTCAACCAGAATTCGGTCTAGCGGTGCTTTTATGGCCACTTCCTGCACGCTCTTGGCGCTCTTAAATGTGACGATGCCCGAGAACGAAATGTAGAAGCCAATATCCAGCGCCTGTTTCGCCACGTCCCAATCCTCAGCAAAGCAATGCATAACGCCACCGCATTCTTCTGCCTGGTGTTCACGCAAGGTGTTCATGGTGTCCTTAGCCGCGGCACGGGTATGGATGATGATGGGTAATCCGGTTTGACGACCTGCGTCAATGTGGCGATGAAAACGCTCGTGTTGCCAGTTCAGATCGCCAGTGCTTCTAAAGTAATCCAGACCGGTCTCGCCTAACGCAATGACGCGTTGGTGTTGGGAGATCTCGATCAATTCTTCCGTACTGGCCTCGTGCCCCCCTTCGGTGGTGGGATGAATGCCCATAGCGGCGTAAATTTCCGGGTGATTTTCGGCAAGTTTTAATACCTCCGGCCGGTTCTCCCAGCTGGTCGCAATGCACAGCATGCGATGAATATCATTGGCGGATGCGTTTTCAATCACTTCCGGAATTCGATTGATGAGTTCAGGGAAGTTCAGATGACAGTGGGAATCTATAAGCGACATGCGGTGTATTATGCCAGTCGAAATGCACGAGTCGATGCCATGGCCCGAACTATGACTAATTCAACCGCGAACAATACTCAGAACTCAACCGATGCTAATCCTGAGCAGCACGTGCTGGAACTGGGTGCAAGGGCCAGCGCCGCCGCTCAAGCGCTCGCCGTGGCGCCGACCGCGGCCAAAAATGCAGCGCTGCAGGCCATCGCTGACGAACTTGACGCCAGTGCTGATGAGTTGTTGTCCGCCAATCAGCAAGATATGGTGGCGGCTAGGGCGCGTGATCTGGATGCGGCTCTGTTGGATCGGTTAGAGCTAACGCCGGCGCGATTGGCGTCTATGTCGACTGGGTTAAGAGCTGTGGCTGCCCAAAGCGATCCTGTTGGTGCTATGTCTGGCGGGGATCGTCGCCCGTCAGGGCTGGTGATAGCCAAAATGCGCGTGCCTTTAGGGGTGATCGGCATCATCTATGAATCGCGGCCTAATGTCACGGCCGACGCTGCGGCGATTTGTTTAAAGTCGGGTAATGCGGTCATTTTGCGAGGAGGGTCGGAGAGTATTGTGTCGAACCGGGTGAT
>CALFBL010000242.1 GCA_937951695.1 uncultured Granulosicoccaceae bacterium
GGTCACAGAGAAAGGCACCATTGTCACCGAACACGTGGTTAATGCCGCTGGGCTCTGGGCCAAACAAGTCGGACGGATGGCGGGCATCGAATTACCGGTCTCGCCATTAAACCATCATTACTTGATATCAGACACCATTCCCGCGGTGGCTGAACTGGACAGAGAATTACCGCTGGTGGTGGATCTTGAAGGCTTCACGTACATGCGTCAGGACCAACACGGCATCTTGCTGGGCATCTACGAAGTCGATCATGAACACTGGATGATGGATGGTGCGCCATGGGATTACGGTTTTGAATTACAGCAAGAAGACACCGATCGCATCGAAAAAGAACTCACTCTGGGTTTTGAGCGGTACCCGGATTTACAACAGGTCGGTGTTAAGACGTGGGTGAATGGTGCCTTTACGTTTTCACCAGACGGTAATCCGCTGGTGGGGCCAGTTCGCGGCAAGCCAGGATACTGGTGTGCCTGTGCTGTGATGGCAGGCTTTCTACAGGGTGGTGGTGTCGGTAAGTCCCTGGCGGAGTGGATGATTCATGGCGAGCCTGAAGCGGATGTGTTCGGCATGGACGTGGCGCGTTATGGGCCCTACGCCGAGAACAAGCAATACATAAAAGAGACTACGGGTCAGTTCTATACACGCCGTTTCATCATGACGTAACCGAACGAGCAATTGCCCGCGGGACGTCCTGCGAAAATGGCGCCGGCGTATTCTGAGATGACCGCTGCTAGGTGTCGTTGGGGGGTGTCCTGGGGGTTGGAGGTGCCGTTGTATTTTGCGGAAAATATAGCCTTTGAAGAGGCGCCAACGCTCAAGCGTTCAAATGCATTTAATCGAGTCGGCGAAGAATGCAAAGCGGTGCGTGAAAACGTGGGCTTACTCGATATATCAGGGTTTTCCCGGTTCGAGGTCTCAGGTGAGGGTGCGCACGCCTGGCTGAACCGTTTGTTGGCAACCGCATTGCCGAAACCGGGCCGCTCGAAGTTGGCGGTGATGTTAAGCCCGTCGGGAAAACTCAAAGGAGACCTCACGCTTTTCAATTGGGGCGATGGCAGCTATTGGATAATGGGCAGTTATTACTTGCGTGAATGGCATAGGCGCTGGTTCCACGATTATCGAGACGAGCATGTTGATGTCCGTGACATCTCTGATGATGTGGTGGGCTTCGCATTGGCAGGTCCCAATAGTCTCAAGGTGTTGGAGAAGCTTACCGATGGCCCGATCGCAGACTTGTCGTTCATGGGCTGTGGCCGGTTTGACGTGGGTATGGCGCGAACCCGAATTGGCAGGTTGTCTGTTAGTGGGGAGCTGGGTTATGAAATTCACTGCAGCAGTGGGGATCACATCGGGTTACGGCGCGCGTTGCTTGAGGCAGGGGCTGAAACAGACATACAGGAGATCGGTTTCAACGCGCTGCTAAGTTTGAGGCTGGAGAAAAGTTATGGCATTTGGTCGGCCGAATTCACTCAGGCCTATACGCCTGCGCAAACCGGCATGACGCGCTGGATTGATTGGCACAAGGGTGACTTTGTTGGTCGGCAAGCGGCGTTGACAGAACGCGACGGTGAGGGCCCAGCGCAGATTATCGCCACGCTGGAAGTGGATGCGGATGACGCCGATGCCAGTGGTTACGAGCCGGTCTGGAAGGATGGCCAGCGGGTTGGGTTTGTAACATCCGGGGGTTACGGCCATAGTGTAAAACGATCGCTGGCCATGGCTATGGTGAACCGTGAGGTGGCAACGGTTGGGACAAAACTAAAAGTGCATATCGTCGGTGCCGAGCGTAACGCTACAGTCATTGCTGCATCCCCTTACGATCCCGAAGGCCAGGCCATGCGAGTTTAACGCTATGATCGATACAGCACAGAAGCCGAAACGCCGTCGACGTCGCAGTGAAGGTGCCTTAGGGGTATCCACCAAAAAACGCAGCGTTAATTATCGTCAGTTGCGCAACCCGTTTCCTCCGATGGAGGTGTTCTCGGCCGACCAGATCGGGAACTTGCACGAGAATGCGCTGAAGTTATTGCAAGAGCTTGGCATGAGGGTACTGCTACCCGAAGCGCGCGAGGTGTTTAAGGCCGGTGGTGCTCGTGTGGACCCCAATACCCAGATGGTTTACATCGGACGCGATATGGTGCAGGCAGCCCTTGCCAGTGCACCCAAACGCATTGACTGCCGCGCCGGTGCCCGGCAACAGGATGTGGTGCTGGAGCTCGGCGCTTTGGTGTTTCAAGCCGGCGCTGCGGCACCACACGCGACCGATCTTGAACGTGGCAGGCGGCCAGGGTCGGCGCAAGATTTTCGCGAGTACACGCAGATTCAGCAACACTATGATGTGTTGCACATGTTGTCACCCTCGGTGGAACCGCAGAACGTACCCACGCATATACGCCACTACTTCACCACTGAACTTCAGCTAACACTCAGTGACAAGTTTCCGTTCGCATTCTCGCGCGGTACGCCGCAAGCGATGGACAATTTTGAGATGTATCAAAACTTTCGTGGCGCATCCGATGATGAATTCAGGGCTAACCCGCATTGTTACACGATCATCAACACCAACAGCCCGCGCACCCTCGATATACCGATGGCTCAAGGGCTGATCGACTTTGCGCGGTACGGACAACTCTCCATTGTTACCCCGTTCACCTTAATGGGGGCAATGGCGCCGATTACGGTGGCAGGTTCAATCACCTTGAGTCACGCAGAGGCGCTGGCTGGGATCACACTGACACAGCTGGTGAACGCCGGCGCACCGGTTTGCTATGGCACCTTCACGTCCAATGTGGACATGAAATCAGGTTCTCCTGCGTTTGGCACGCCAGCGCATTTTCAAGCGTCCCTGGCGGCAGGGCAGCTAGCGCGCTTTACCGGGCTGCCGTGGCGCTCGGCTGCGGGGTCGGCCTCGAACGTCAACGACGTCCAGGCCGCTAACGAAAATCAGTTTGGCCTCTGGGGGTGTTTGATGGCGGGCGCCTCGGTGGTTATCCATGCCGCAGGGTGGTTGGAAGGAGGTCTTACGGTGTCGTATGAGAAACTCATCTGTGATGTTGAAGTGTTGAACATGGTGGCAGAAGTCTGTGCCGGGGCCGACGCGGGTACGGATGAAATCGGTTTCGACAGTGCCTTGAGTCAGGTTGAACCCAGTGGGCATTTCTTTTCCGCACCGCAAACCATGGAGCGTTACAGCACGGAATTTTACGAACCAATTATTCATCAATACCCCAATATTGGCCTGTGGAAAGAGCGGGGTTCGCAGGACGCCAACACGCGCGCCACTGAAGTATGGAAAAAAATAGTCGCCGCTGATTATCGCCCCGCAGTGGACGAGAATCGAGTGCAGGCGCTGCAATCCTTTATTGAAAAACGTACCGCCCAGGGTGGGGCGCCACCTGAGAGTTGATAAATTATGAGCCGACAGAGCGCGCCGATTCTCACCCGCGATGATCCCGATCAGGATCCACTGGTGGGGAACACCAAAGTCACCCGGGAAGACTGGTTAAACCGTGCACGGGATGTGCTGGTGAACGAGGGCGTGGGTGAATTAAAGATTCTGAAAATTAGCAACCAGCTGGAGGTATCGCGCTCGAGTTTCTATTGGTATTTTAAAGATCGGGCGGATCTACTCAACGCGTTGCTCGATGAATGGGAGAGCCGAAACACCAACAGTATAGTGAGTCAATGCAAGGCACCAGCGCGATGCGTTACTGAAGGTCTGTTGAATTTTTTTCGTTGCTTTGTCGACCCCACGCAGTTCGATCCGGGGCTAGATTTTGCGGTACGTGAATGGGCGCGCCGTGATTCTGCTGTGCGCACGCGAATTGATGCCGCCGATGCGGCTCGTTTACAGGCTGTGATCCGTATCTTTAGTGCAAACGGGTTCAGTGACTATGAGTCGCAGACGCGAGCACGCATTGTGTATTTTATGCAGCTTGGCTATCACGCGCTAGAGCTAAGGGAATCCATACAAGTTCGATTGAGTCGATTGGAAGGGTATCTTCTGGGGTTTACAGGGGTTGAACCTGCACGTCACTTAATCGACGAATTTGCGAAATTCTCACTGGGTGCACTACCTGATCAAAAGCGATCTGATCAACCAAAGAATCCATCTTCATGAAACGTTACTCCGCCTTTCGATTAATTCGTGAAGCTGCGACCGGCAACCAAGGATGGGTTCCCGCCTGGCGTACGCCCACTCCAAAATCCCACTACGACGCCATCGTCATTGGTGGTGGCGGGCACGGTCTTGCAACCGCGTTTTATCTGGCAAAAAACCACGCCATCAGCGATGTGGCTGTTATTGAAAAAGGCTGGCTGGGTGGGGGTAATACCGGTCGTAACACCACCGCCATTCGTTCAAACTATTTTTATCCGGAAAGTGCTGCGTTGTACGATTTTTCGGTCAAACTGTATGAAGGTTTGTCGAAGACTCTAAACTATAACGTGATGTTTTCACAGCGTGGCATGCTAATGCTGACCCACTCAGAACCCGATATGGAAATGGCGACGCGACAGTTTAATGCGATGCGTATAAATGGCATCGACGCTGAGTTGTTAACCGCCAAGCAAGTGCAAAAAATTGAACCGATGCTGAACTTCAGAAGCGATGCTAGGCACCCCATTCACGGCGGCGTATTGCAACCGCGCGGGGGCACGGGTCGACACGATGCGGTGGCCTGGGGTTACGCGCGCGCTGCCAGCGCTTTAGGGGTAGACATCATTCAAAACTGCGA
Source organism: uncultured Granulosicoccaceae bacterium (assembly GCA_937951695.1). GTDB lineage: Bacteria > Pseudomonadota > Gammaproteobacteria > Granulosicoccales > Granulosicoccaceae > Granulosicoccus. The sequence goes on from CALFBL010000242.1 coordinate 4,738, forward strand.
GGTGCAATCCTTCATTACTGAGGCGGGCAGGTGCGTCGGTGTGGAAACCTCGTTAGGTCCGATACGCGCAAATGTGTTGGGTGCGTCGGTAGCCGGTCATTCATCGGTGTTGGCTGAACTGGCTGGCTTTGAATTACCTATCATCTCCTATACGTTGCAGGCGTTTGTGTCGGAACCGATCAAGCCTGTGCTGAATTCTGTGGTGTTGGCCCCAGCCTTTGGTACTTACGCCAGTCAATCGGACAAAGGCGGATTGGTTTGTGGCGGAGGGCTGGATCGAGTGCCGTCCTACGCGCAGCGCGGCAATTTCCCCGTGCAAGAGACTGTGTTAAGTGGGTTGTCGGAAATGTTCCCTGCCTTGAATAAAGTCAAACTGCTCAGACATTGGGGCGGTATTGTGGATGTGACCCCCGACAGTTCACCCATCATTGGGCCATCTGGGGTGGACGGTTTATTCATCAACTGTGGTTGGGGTACTGGAGGTTTTAAGGCTATTCCTGCAGGCGGCTACCTGCAAGCGCACTTGATGGCTACCGGGTCTCATCATGAACTCAGTAAACCGTTTGACCTTAGCCGGTTTGTTAGCGGACACCTGATCGATGAAGCCGCCTCATCCGGCATTCCGCACTAAATACTAAGGAGATCTGATGCAAGCGTTTCCCTGTCCGTTTTGCGGTCTGCGCAACGAATCTGAATTTCATTTCGCCGCTGAAGCGGGCAAAGTGCGCCCCGACACCACCGTAGCAATCAGCGACGAGCAATGGGCAAGCTATCTTTACACCCAGAACAATGTGAAGGGCGCGGTAAGAGAAATTTGGATGCACACCCCGTGTGCGGAACTATTCATCCTTGAACGCGACAGTGTGACCATGGACGTAATTGGTTCAGCAGCGCTTCGAGGCGCTTCGTAAATGAGTTCACACCGGATTGAACAAAAAGGTCGAATCGATCGTAGTCAAGTGCTGACATTTCGCTTCGATGGCCAACGCTATACTGGATTTGAGGGGGATACGCTGGCATCCGCTTTACTCGCTAACGGTGTGCGAGTGGTGGCCCGTAGCTTTAAGTACCACCGGCCGCGCGGTGTGTGTAACGCTTGGTTTGATGAGCCGAATGCAATTTTTAACGTCACCCTTCGCGCTCGTGAGTTACCGAATTGTTTAGCCACCACTACCTATCTGGAAGAGGGTATGGAGGCGCGTTCGGTGAACGCATGGCCGAGCGCACAAAATGACTTGAAAGCGGTACTGGATTTCGCCCATCCGATGTGGTCGGCGGGCTTCTACTACAAGACGTTTATGTGGCCGAACTGGCATTTGTTTGAACCGATGATCAGGCGGCTTGCCGGCTTGGGAAAAGTCTCCCCCGATCACTACGACGACTACGTTTCCAATCAGCGTTTTGCACACTGCGATACCCTGGTCGTCGGTGGCGGCGCCGCAGGCATCGCAGCGGCTTGCGCTGCCGCCGATGCGGGCGACGATGTAGTGCTGGTGGACGATCACCGTGAACTGGGTGGTGGCTTGTTCCAGCAGAGCGAGGTGGAGGGTCATACTCCTGAGGATTGGATTGCCGGGCAACGGGCAGCGTTTGAAGCCGCAGGCGGTCGCGTATTAGTGCAGACCACAGCGTTCGGGGTGTTTGATCACAAGATGGTTGGGTTAGTGCAGAACGCAGGCTTTGGTCGTGCCCCCAGACTCTGGCGCATGCGAACCACGAGAATCATCCTCGCGACAGGGGCTGTGGATCGATTAATGACCTTTGCCAACAACGATCGTCCGGGTGTGCTGTCGCTGCTGGGCGCTAATGAATTTTTGGCCCGCTACGGCGTGTTGGTGGGCCGAGAGGCCGTTGTGTTGAGTAACAACAGTGCTGGCAACCAAGCGGCTGCGGTTCTGGCTGCTGCTGGTATGAGCATAGAACGCGTCGATGCCCGTGATGCAAACTTAAAAGTGCTCGGCTCTACCGTGGAAAATGCGCTGCGCCTCTTTGATGTATTGTGTTTCAGGTATTACTAAGTTTTCTATTAGCCTAGTAATATTAAGTGGTTTAGTAATTCTCATGAGTTTTATTGGTAAATTTTACCCTTCGTTTTGATCCAACCACCTTTTATCTTTCTTTTTGGATCGCGGTGCGTCCAATGCATAACTCCGCCCTTGTGATTCCACACGTAACGACCATATAAACTTATTGCATCGCCTTTATCTATAGGAACTCGTGAAGCTAAGTCGATATTATGCGCAACCAATATGGTTATTCCACTTTCTGGGCTCACTAGAAACTTTTGATGTCGACTACCTTTGTTATCATCATTAAGTTTTTGAACGATTTTGCCATTAAAACCTACCCAGAATTGAGCATTGGTATTATTTTGAGCTTCTCTAATTTTACTAATG
>CALFBL010000243.1 GCA_937951695.1 uncultured Granulosicoccaceae bacterium
GTCAATTCACCATTAACATCAGTTGCGCCTTCAAAAGCAATTTCTTCTTCTGAGGCACAGAAAAATACATCTGTAATATCTTGAGTAAATTTATAACTTAATATAATCGTTCCTTCTTCAAAGCTTACAGGTTGCGTATTGGCTGAAACATAAACTACAAGAATGTTGTTGCCAACTCGATTGTCAAGAATGTTTCCGCCTTCAATTTCATCTTGCGGAACTTCCATCCCTTCATAGTTTAGATCGGGGCCGGGGTAGCAGCCCTTGGTAAAGCTCAAGCCCCCCACTTGCTCGAGATTCACCATTTGCGGAACGAACGCGTCTTGGGTTTCGACGACTATGCTCGGCACACCCGCCTCGATGTCTCCCAACACCCCACTTGCCGCACTTGCCCATTGGGGATGAGATTCAGGCTTAGAGGCAACCGCTTCCACGCAGGCCAAGAGCGATGCGCCTACCTTGTCAGCGGGTCCGAACACAAGGCTTCGGGCAGTGCCCGCAGCACTGCGCACTTTGCAAACGACATGGTCCATCGTTCCCCAAGAGGCCATCACATCGGTACTTTTGTCGCCTAGCCAAGGCGTCAAAGCCGCGTCAAGACACGTGCCGGGTGCGGCAATGCCCATGATGACCCAATCCTCTGCCAACTCAATGGATACGTCAGAACGCAACAAAGCGCCTCCGGCCGACGGCGCTGACGCCGACAGTTTTAAAGGCAGCGATGCCAGCATCGTTAATCGCTTGACGACGCTATCGCCTATCACACGCGGAAGTAACCAGTAAATCGCTCCTGCGGCTGGATCTTGAACCACGATGGGTAGCGCAAGCAGCCGCCCCTTAGGGCTACAGTAACCGTTCAGTTGGGCCGCAGTCGCTGTGACCTGCGTCAGATCATTACAAGTTTGAGCCTGCAAAAACTTAGCAGCGTCCGAACCCGTAAAACGAACGACGGCAAGGTCACTACGGTCGATTATCTGAATTTGGTCTGTTAAAGCAGTCGCCTCGCTAGATGTAAATCGCTCTGAGCTTGCACCGATACTACCGAGTTGGTCTACCAAGGACTGATTCATGGAACGTTTTCCTTAAAAAAAATAGCTGAGTTTTTTCTTTATAATGCCTAAAGTTCACCGGGTCAGCTGTTAGGCTTTGATATTATTACGAAGATGACTGGAGGAAGTGACATGCAAATGAATAAACAACCGGGAAGTGAGATACCCAATTCATCTACCAAGCCCATAAAAGACGATTCGTCTGCTCCAGCCTCCGCCAATTCAAACGACACCGGAAGAAAATCTGACTCGGTTGATACCGACGAACTTGCCGAGGAATTCGGCGGACAAAAAGGCCCAGACCCTACACGATACGGTGATTGGGAAAAAAATGGACGTTGTACCGATTTCTGAACTTCACGCTTAATTGAGATAAAGCAGTTATGGCCGATTCACCACCCGTAAGACCTCTATCCCCGCACCTGTCCATTTACAAACTGCCGCTAACAGCGTTGCTGTCGATAGCGCATCGTGGCACAGGTATCGTTAACAGCACAGCGCTGATTCTGATTGTTTGGACATTAGCAGGCGCTGCCGGTCCCGCAGACAGCTTCGGCTTCATCGGCGCACTGGTTCAGTCGTGGTTTGGCAAATTGATGATGTTTGGTTTTACACTTACGCTGTACTACCACTTGTGCAACGGCATCCGTCATCTGTTTTGGGATGTGGGACACGGCTTTGAACTGGAAGCTGCCAATAGGTCTGGGCGCACCACACTTTTTGCTGCCGGATTTCTTTCGGTAATCACCTGGTTGATCGCACTCGTATGAAAAGTTTAAGAACACCACTTGCGAAGGTCAAGGGCTTAGGTTCTGCGAAAGAAGGAACCGGGCATTTCTGGCTACAACGACTCACCGCCATTGGCTTGATACCTCTGGTTATCTGGATAGCATTTGCGGTTGCTCAATTACCATCGATGACCCAGATCGACATTCAGCTTTGGTTGAGTAGTCCCTTGTCTGCGGTGCTGATGATTCTGTTTTTGATCGCAGCTTTTTGGCACGCGAAATTGGGCTTGCAGGTAGTTATTGAAGACTACGTCAGCGATCACAGCGCACGAACTGTGGCCATCATTGCCGTTAACCTGATTAGCGTGGCACTGGCTGTTGTCGGTGTGTTCTCCGTTTTGCACATTGCGTTTACTGGATAAGAAATCTATGACCAAGGCCTATAAGGTTATCAACCACGCCTACGATGTTGTTGTTGTGGGTGCAGGTGGCGCAGGGCTTCGCGCCACACTCGGAATGGCAGCGAAAGGTTTATCCACCGCGTGTGTTACCAAAGTGTTCCCCACTCGCTCGCACACCGTCGCAGCTCAAGGCGGCATGAGTGCAGCGCTGGGCAACATGGGTGCAACTGCTTGATCGACTTTTTCATGAACTATCCAATTACTACGCTCATGAATTTCGATAGCACTATGGCTGGGGACGCGGTGTTATTATAGTAAAAGCTGAAGCTATTTGGAGAGAAGTAGTTTATAATTAG
>CALFBL010000244.1 GCA_937951695.1 uncultured Granulosicoccaceae bacterium
CACCGGTTCGACCTGTTCGCCATCAAGCGCTGTGCTTTGCAATCGTTGTGAATTGATTCCTACGGTTATTTTGAGACTTGCGGTATCCGTGCACTCAGGGTTCGATGGCAACCGATGCCGCAAGCCTCGGGTCGTACTCAACGCCACAGTGGGCCAATGCCCAAGCCATGCGCGCTGTCTTGTTGGCCAATGCCACCGTGGCAACATTAACGTGTTTGCGGGCGACTAGGGCATTCACCCAACGGCTGAGCCCATCGTCGCGATACTTGGCGTGCCTTATTACAGCGCGAGCACCGTGGACCATCAACTTGCGCCGATACGCATCTCCTCTTTTGCTAATGCCTAGGAGCCGATCTTTACCACCGGTGCTGTGTTGCCGGGGTACCAAACCAAGCGATGCAGCAAAATCACGCCCTTTGCCAAAGGTACGCCCGTCACCCAGCGCAGCGGCAAGCGCCGTTGCCGACAACGGGCCCACTCCACGTAAGCTCATCAGGCGTCGTGCAACCGGGTCTTCTTTTGCCTGCTCAGAAACACGGGCATCCTGACGCTTGATGCGCTCATCTAAATACTGAAGGTCTTCTCTGAGTTCAGCTAATTGGGCGCGAAAGCCCTCACTCAAGCCGTTGTCCGCCGCTTCCAACCAGCAAGGGATCGCACGACGCAGTTGATTGATACCTTGGGGTGCAACAATGCCGTATTCACCGACTAACCCACGGATGTGATTAGCCACAGCGGTGCGATGCTTGATGAGCTCAGAACGGATACGGTGCATCGCCTGGGTATCCTGCTGACGGCAAGTTTTAACCGAAACAAAGCGCATACTAGGCCGACCAGCTGCCTCACAAATTGCCTCAGCATCGGCTCGATCATTTTTATTGCTTTTTACGAACGGTTTGACAAATTGAGCGGCGATTAATTTAACCGGGTAACCCCGCTTGTTTAACTCACGCCCCCAGTGGTGCGATGAGGCACAAGCCTCCATGGCAATGGTGGCACCCTGCGGGACCCGCTGGCATAGAGCCTCAACCCAGTCACCGCGTTTAAGCTTCGCTTCCCACCGACACTGTTCCTTCGAATCTACGGCATGAACATGGAAAACGGATTTTGCGATATCAACGCCGACTCGTGTAATCTTCATGGTGGACTTCTCCTCAGTTTTCTTGAATGAGCGGTTTAATCCTAATCATTCTGGCGCCTCGACGCCGATTTGTTAAGGCGGGGAGGAGTCCATACCATTGGTTACGTCACACCATTGGCATGGCAGCACATCAACTTCTATGGCCGGTACCGGTTCGACGGGAGCCTCAAACCAATCTACCTCACTAAAATGGCATCAGAACTGGCTAGATCGGACTCAAGGCGGTGGGCTGTCAGAGCCTAATTGCATAAATGGCTACTGCATAATATCGGCGGTTTGGGCCAACTTAACCCACTACCGACGTGAGACAGACCGACTGGTATCGGTTAACGGTACATCGGTGGCCGAGCATCCACCCACTGGCCGTCGGCTTTACCCGATTCTGCCACCGCGGCCACCGCGGCCATCGAACGTAAACCGTCTTCTGCACGAGGAAACAGGTTCGCCGCCTTGTTGCAATCACGATTTTCTTTGATCGCCTGTATCGCCTCGCTTAGATCGGTGTAGATATTTGCGAACGCCAATGGCATGCCTTCGGCGTGGCCGATGGTGACCCGGGTGGTACGATCGGCTTCGGGAGATAGATTGCTTTCACCTCGTTCGATGATTTGCAATCGCTCATTCAACGGCATGTAATAAAGCTGGTTCGGATGTTCTTGCGACCAGCGCAATCCGCCGGTTTCACCAAAGACCTGAATGCCTAAGCCGTGTTGACGGCCAATCGCAATCGACGATGTCCATAACCGACCGACCACGCCGTTGTCCATGCGAAAGTTAACCATGGCATCGTCTTCCAGTACCCGCGATGAGATGCAAGACACCGTGTCTGCCGACAGTTTTGTTACTTCAGCGCCGGTAACGAAACTTGCCATGTGCATGGCGTGAATGCCACAGTCGGCAAACTGTGCCGAGACGCCTGCTTGCGCAGGATCATAACGCCAACGCACTCGAGGATTATCTGCATCAGCCGCGTCGGCGTGATGCCCATGGGAGAATTCAGCGTTAACCAAGCGCACTTTACCAATATCGCCACGGGCGATCATCGCACGCATGTGTCGCACCAGCGAAAAGCCGGAATACCCATAGTTAACGGCGCACAATCGATGGGCTTTTTTGGCGGTACGCACGATATCTTCGCCTTGCTCGACGGTCATGGTCATCGGTTTTTCGCATAACACATGAAAGCCTGCTGCAAGAAAGGCTTTGGTGATTTCGTAATGCGTGGAATTCGGTGTTGCCACCGTGACCAGATCAATGCGGTCCTCGCGCGCGGATTCACCAGCGAGCATGTCCTGCCAGCTGCCGTAGGCGCGATCTTTGGTGATGCCTAAGCGCATCGCGTAATCGCGGCCTTCTTGCGGGCGATGATCCAGAGCGCCGGCAACAAAATCAAACAAATCGTCAAGCCCCGATGCAAGACGATGCGCTGGGCCTATCTGGCTACCTTCACCGCCACCGATTAACCCCCACGAGAGCTTTGCCATGTTTGTCACCTTAAGAGAAGCCGATGGATTGCAGGTACTCGCGATTTAACCTCGCATCGCGCAGCGGATCAGGATCCAGCGTCGGGTCGCAATCCTGTTCGATCGTGCACCAACCTGAAAAACCGGCGTTATCGAGAAGTTTCTTCACTGCGGGAAAGTCCACTTCACCATCAGCCAGATTACAAAAGATGCCTTGACCGCAGGCGTCATAAAAGCCTGTGCGGTGTTTAACAGCGGCAGCTTTGACTGCGGCGTCGGTGCTTTTAAAATGGACGTAGGTGATTCGATCCATATGGCGCTGCATGAAGGCCACCGGGTCAAACCCTGCGTAGGTGCAGTGCCCGGTGTCGATGCATAGCTTCAACAGATTGCTGTCCACTTCGGCGAGTAACCGTTCCACTTCGGGTTCAAAATCTATAAAACCACCGGCGTGCGGATGCATCTCCGGAATAAGACCGTACTCGTCACGGCCAATTTTCGCGACGGTGCTGATGCGTTTAACGAAGGACTTCCACTGAGCATCGTCCATTTGCACAGCCTCGGCTGGCCGACCCGCTGTGGGTGCGCGAGCTGCAGCGATGGAATCAATTAACACAAAGTGTTCCGCGCCGTGCGCCTTTAATGCCGCACAGGTGCGATGCGCACCGTCAAGCACGTCATTCCAGGCCTCGGGGTCATGAAACGGACGAAACACCACTCCGGCAATCAGTTCCAGTTTCTGCGCTTCCAGCGCTGGCCCGAGCACGTCTGGGTCTTCCGGCATAAAGCCAACCGGGCCCAGTTCGATGCCTTTATACCCCGCAGCTGCACAATCCTTTAAAACCGATTGCCAACTGGGGTTACGGGCGTCATCAGCAAATTCCACGCCCCAGGAGCAGGGCGCGTTTCCGATCTTTATGCTCATGATTCAACTACCTTAAACGGATTGGGATCGGTTGCTAAAAAGGCTGAGGTATTTCCGCCCATCGACTGTACTGGCGCGTTGCAACCGGTTGCATTTCATTGTATCCTAGCTGTGTTTTTAGCGTCAACACAAAATACCGGCCGATTGCTCATGAGTGCGTTTGATTCCACAGTGCGTTTAACCACAGCGTCCGCCATTATTCGGTGGATGGCGAATCAGTACACGGTTGTTAACGGGCAGGAAGTCCGTGTGTTCGGCGGTGGCTTTGGCATCTTTGGTCACGGCAACGTACCGTGTCTGGGCGGGGCTTTGTACGAGCATCGCAACGAACTGGCCTTGTATCGTGGCCAGAATGAACAAAGCATGGGCTTTGCAGCCGCTGGCTATGCCAAGTACCACTTGCGCCGACGCATGATGTTCTGTACCGCATCGGCAGGCCCCGGCACCGCTAATCTGGTTACAGCATCCGCGCTGGCACACGCTAATCGGTTACCGATGTTAATGCTGTGCGGGGATACGTTTTTAACCCGCCTACCGGATCCTGTGCTGCAACAGCTGGAGAACTTCAACGATCCTACCTTTGGGGTCAACGATGCGTTCAAACCAGTCACCCGTTATTGGGATCGCATCTGCCACCCCGCGCAAATCCTTCAATCGTTACCCAATGCATTAGCCACCATGCTCGATCCGATCGACTGTGGTCCGGCGTTTATCGGGTTGCCGCAAGATGTACAAGGCTGGGCCTACGATTACCCGGAAGTTTTTTTTAATAAACGCGTACACAACATACGCCGGCAATCGGTCGATAGCGTTGAGCTTCAACAGGCCGCGGCAGTGTTGACATCAGCCAGCCGGCCGGTCTTGATCGCCGGCGGTGGCGTGCAGTATTCAGGGGCGGTTGCAGAACTCAAAGCCTTTGCCGAAACGCACAACATCCCTGTGGTGGAAACCATTGCCGGACGGGCTAATCTAGTCAGTGACGATGCATTGAACATTGGGCCCTTGGGTGTAACCGGTTCCAATTCAGCCAACGCGATTGCCAAGCAAGCCGATTGCATTTTTGCGGTGGGTACACGCTTGCAGGATTTCACCACAGGCTCCTGGACAGCGTTTGATAAATCCGCCACTTTGGTGACATTAAACGTCGGTCGGCACGACGCTATGAAACACGGATCTGTGTCCATGGTGGGGGACGCCAAATTGGGGCTTGAGGCGTTTAGCGCCGAATTAAACGGCTATATCGCACCCAGCTCGTGGGTATCGAATGCTCAAACCGAGCGCAAAGCCTGGGACGATTACGTCGCCGACAACGTATCATCCGGTGGCAATAAACCCAACAGTTATGCGCAGGCGATTGGTGTTGTTAATGGCTTGATGGGAGAGCGAGATCGGGTGGTGGCTGCCGCCGGTGGCTTACCCGCAGAAGTCACCGCCAATTGGCGCACGTTGTCGCCAGGGACGGTCGATGTTGAATTTGGCTTCTCTTGCATGGGCTATGAAATCTCTGGTGCATGGGGGGCGCGTATTGCGCAAAGCGAGAATGAAGCGGAGCAGGATACGGTCGTGTTCATCGGTGATGGCTCGTACCTGATGATGAATTCGGATGTGTATTCGGCCGTACTCAGTCAGAAAAAACTCATAATATGCGTGCTTGATAACGGCGGCTTTGCTGTCATAAACAAGCTACAAAACAACACCGGTAATGAAAGCTTCAACAATCTGATTGGCGATTGCCCGACGGTGCCAACCCCTATGAGTGTGAACTTCGAACAGCACGCAGCGGCGATGGGTGCGGTTGCCGAGACGGTTGCCAATCCGGCAGAACTTGGCGAGGCTTTCAAGCGCGCCAAGGCTCGCAAAGAGACATCGGTTATCGTCATGCAGGTTGATCCTTACGACGGCTGGACAACCGAAGGTCACACTTGGTGGGAAGTGGGTACGCCTAGCGTCAGCTCCCGCAAATCGGTGCAAGCGGCGCATGAAGATTGGGAATCCACCCGTGTCGAACAGCGAAAAGGGGTTTGACGA
>CALFBL010000245.1 GCA_937951695.1 uncultured Granulosicoccaceae bacterium
TATTGAATACCCAACGGTAAGGTCACAGGCCCTGCCAGCGCATCAGGAACGTTCAGGTATAGAGGAAAGGAACCAAACATCATTCTAGTTCCTTCTGAGAAAATCAGAATCAGCGCGAAGGTTGCCAACACTTGATCAAGATGGTCTCGGTGGTAGAGTCGCCGTATGATCAGGTACTCAATCAATACGCCCACAGCCGCAGCTGCTGCAACACTGGCAGCAATTGCCAGCCAATAAGAGTCGAAGTTCGCCGCCACGAATGCTGCAGCGAACGCACCAACCATAAACAAAGAGCCGTGGGCCAGATTGATCAGCCCCATCACGCCGAACACCAACGTCAGGCCCGCTGCCATGAGAAAAAGCATCACTCCCAACTGCAGCCCGTTCAGAATTTGTTCAATAAGAAGATGGGACATCGACTATCCAATTCGGGCACTGACTAACGGCGTAATTTACAAATCGCAATCCTTAGCGTACGCGTCTCCATGCTCTTCCAGAGCAACCTCGATAACACGGTTGGTCAGCACACCATCCACCTCGACCACTTCTCGAACGTAGTAATCCTGTATCGGATGCTGGTTTGTATTAAATCGGAAATCACCTCGGGTAGATGCAAAATCCGCAGCCCGTAACGCTTTATGAAAGCCATCCTGGTCATCAATCGGTGATTGCTTTATCGCGCTAATGATCAAGTTTGCGGTATCAAACCCCTGGGATGCAAACATGGATGGCAGGCGAGCATACTTTTCCTCAAACGATGCAACAAAAGCCTGGTTGGCCTCGTTATCTAAATCCGGTGACCACTGAGAGGTATTCTTTACCCCGAGAGCAGCGTCTCCCACTGCGCTGAGAATGGTTTGATCAAAGCTAAACGCTGGTCCTATCAATGGAATATCGACGCCGCTGTCTGCGTATTGCTTCAGAAATGAAATACCCATCCCCCCGGGTAGGAAAAAGAACACGCTATCCGCCCCGGACGCACGAATTTGGGCAATTTCAGAAGCGTAGTCAGTTTGTCCCAGTTTGGTCAGCACCTCGTTGGATGGCGTACCGTCAAAGGTTCTTTTAAATCCGTTCAGGCTGTCGATACCCGCCGGGTAGTTTGGCGCCATGATGAACGTGGACTCGTACCTTTCCGTGTTTGCCAAGGCACCGGCGGCTTCGTGTACCGCATCATTCTGCCAGGACACATTAAAATAGTTTGTGTTACAGCCCTTTCCTGCAAGCGCTGATGGCCCTGCATTGGGAGACAGGTACAACTTACCCTGTGCTGTCACGGATGGGATAACAGCCATCGCCAGATTCGAAAATATAATCCCGGTTAATATATCAACGTCATCGGACTGAACCATTTTATCCGCGATGCGTACCGCCACATCCGGCTTACGTTGATCGTCCTCGACAATAACTTCGATGCCCGGCAGGTTCGCTTGTTCAATTGCGAGTAAAAATCCGTCACGCACATCAATTCCCAACCCAGCACCACCACCCGATAGTGTCGAGATTAAGCCGATCTTTAGATCCGTCTCGCTGGCGGCGATGCTAGAAAACATAGTGGTTGAAAAAATCGCTGCGACAGCAACACTCGATGTGAGACGCTTCATTTTATTTTCCTCAGGCGTGGCGAGCCAGTTGACTCAGATGACGCTGCAATGTAAGCAACGCTCTGCCTTACCTGCCCAAAGGGCTTTGGTAAAGCGCTGAGCCGACAATTTAGCACGGATATTTGAACCGTGCGAGAGCGGCAGCGTACCGCTACCCGCTTCGACTCACCACCCGTTTACCCGCCTTTTTAGTAAACGCAGGATACCCCAGCCACTGTTCCCGGCGATTGAGCCAGATATCCATCTCGTGTAATAGAAATTTCGTTATATCTCTAAGCGCTAGCTCATCCGGGTTATGTATCGGTATCCAGCGTAAATCCAGTAATTCATCGCTTTGCGTCAATTCATCCGTGTTCAATGAGTCAACACGTTGCGAATCGCAGATGAAAAAGCGTGCGTTAAAACGTATCGGTTGATCCGCAGGCGTTATCGCCCGACCAAAATACTGCAACACAGACAGATCCGCGCTTACGCCGCGCATTGCTAGTGTTTGCCAAGTCGCGTCTTTTACAACTCCTGGAGTGCCGCGAGATGCAATTAACAACCCAGTCTCTTCAAAGGTTTCGCGAACTACTGCCATCGCAATCGTCTGAGCACGTGCGAGTGAGCCAGCGACCGCCATGTGCTTCGCGCAACTTTCACACAGGGGTGTCGCTGGCTTTGCTCTGGCATCGGCTGCGTCCACTGCACCACCGGGGAACACGTACACATCGGGCATGAATCTCGATTTACTCGGACGCCTTCCCATCAAGACTTCGAAGCTGCCCTGCTTTGAGCGGTACAGCATCAGGCTGGCTGCATCACGAGGCTTTATTGCCGCCACATCAGCATCCTAATTGATCGGCAAGATCGTCAATGTCGGTGGCGTGCCAGTTGTTACGATTGCTGCCCGAGACATCGTTACCGCGTACTGGGCCATATTCATCGGTGCGTTCAATGAAGGCTGTCTGTAGACCACAGCTACTCGCAGCATCCAGGTCGTTTTGATGCGCAGCGACCAGCATGACCTGCGCTGGTGCGACGTTAAAGATACGTGCGACACCAAGATAGGTTTCAGGGTCTGGCTTATAGCGTCGGAACACTTCGGCGCTCAGTACGCAATCCCAGTTGATGCCTGCGTTCTTGGCCAAATTCGTCAACAGTCCAAGATTTCCATTGGACAGCGTGCACACCGTGAACTGCTTTTTTAATCGATGTATACCCTGCACACTATCGGGCCATGCATCAAGACGATGCCAGGCTTTCGTCAGGTGTTGTCTTGAGGCGTCGGTGACATCCTCGTGATTAAATTGAGTGAGCACTTCATCGAGCGTACTACGATGCAGCACATCGAGGATGACCCATTCACCCGAGCGGTTGGTCGCTTTTAACGCGGGTGCGTAACCGTCTCGCCAGGCCAATGTTAAGGCGTTGGCCTCCCCATGCGGTATGGCGTGTTCAATCTCTCGGCGGATGGAGCCGTACCAGTTGAAAACGGTTCCGAATACATCAAACGCCAGTACACTTGGGGTAGGTGCTTTAACCACCGATCAGGCCGCTTGCCCAGTGCAGCGTTGCTCAGTGGTTGATGAGTTTGTCAACTGCTGCAGTAACTCATCAGCCTTAACAGCGGCGGCGTCCGCGCTTGCGGCTTTCACTGGACCAAAACCACGGATCGATTTTGGCACTGACAACAAGTCTGACACGATCAAGATCGACTCCTCAGTACACTCACCATTAAGTAATTGCGTAACCGCGTTGAGGTGATGTCTATACGCTTTGATCAGCCCTCGCTCCATGCGCCGCTCGGCGGTGTACCCGAGCACGTTAAACGGCGTACCGCGCAGTCGTTTTCCTTTCGCCAATAGTTTGAAAGCTTTGAACATCCACGGACCATAGCGTTTTTTAATCGGTCGGCCTGTGCTCTCACTGATTTTACTCAAGATTGGTGGTGCTAGATGAACCTCCAAAGTGTAGTCGCCTTCGAACTGTTGACTGACTCGATCAGTAAAACCGGTATCGGTATACAGCCGCGCCACCTCGTATTCGTCTTTGTACGCCATCAGTTTGAACAGCGATTGTGCGGCAATTTTTGAAAGCTGTTGCCCTTCGGTTTTGTCTGAATCGATCAACGGCTGCAAGGTTTGCGTGAATCGTTTGGCGTAGCGTGCGTTCTGATAGGCGCTTAAATAAGTCCGGCAACGAGCCAATAAAGCGTCCAGTGATTCTTCTTTCACACCTTGGGTTGGAGCGCCTTCAACCGTTACCGATTTTACCGGTGCCAGCTTCACCCGATCGTGTACCCATAACCTGCCCAAGGCAAACGCCTGACGGTTGAAGTCTACCGCTACGTCGTTTAGCACCAGAGCCTGATCGATTGCTTCAAAGCTCAACGGCAAATAACCCTTTTGCCACGCGACGCCGAGTAAAAAAAGGTTCGCTCCAATGCTGTCGCCTAACCACTGGCGGGCGTAGGAGGTTGCGTTCATAAAATGAACATCGTCTGGATTCGCCGTCGACAAAAGCCGATTGGCCATGTCGTCGGTCGGTAGGGTTAAATCGCGCATCGAGGTGAAGTCGCTAGGCATCATCTCATGAGTATTGATCACTGCCCTTGCAGAGCCGCCACGAAGTCCGTTCAACGTTGAAGTGCTGGCACTAACGATCAAATCCCCACCAATCAACAGATCCGCGGTTCCAGGGGCGATACGAATCGCCGTGATTTGTTCGGGCGTTTTCGCCAGTTTTACATGCGACACCACCGAGCCACCTTTTTGCGCTAGCCCTGCCATATCAATAATGCCGCACCCCAAGCCATCAATGTGTGCCGCCATACCAATCAACGCAGCGATGGTGACAATACCGGTTCCGCCGACACCCGTGACCATCAATGCATAGGGCTCATTCAATGTCGGTAGGCTCGGCGCTGGAATGTCTGGCAACTGCACTGACTGCGTCGCAGGACGCTTGAGCTTTCCACCCGAGACAGTGACAAAGCTTGGGCAAAACCCGCGTACGCAGGAGAAATCCTTGTTGCAGGCAGATTGATCAATGGTGCGCTTTCGACCCCACTCAGTTTCCAGTGGAGCAATGGCAACACAATTAGATTGAACACCGCAATCGCCACAACCTTCGCACACCGCCTCGTTTATAACGATGCGTTCCGCCGGATCCGGGTGCAATCCACGTTTACGTCGGCGTCGCTTTTCGGCAGCACAGGTTTGATCGTAAACCAGCACGCTAACCCCCGGCACCTTGGCAAGCATTCGTTGCACCGCCTGCAATTCCCCGCGATCAGAAATGCTGACAGTGGCAGGTAGCCTTAGCTGCTTGTGACGAGACACATCGTCGGTAACAAACGCTATTCTGGCCACACCCATGCCGCGGATTTCATTGACGATGGTCTGTACATCCAAAGCACCGTCGTGTGCCTGTCCACCGGTCATCGCCACCGCATCGTTATAAAGCAGTTTGAATGTGATGTTGGTATTGGACGCCACCGCTGCCCGAATCGACATCAATCCTGAATGGTTATAAGTGCCATCGCCGAGGTTTTGGAACACATGCTGTCGGGTGGAAAATTTCGATTCTCCTACCCAATTGGTACCCTCACCACCCATGTGGGTATAGCCCTCTACGTGTCGATCAAGAAACTGCACCATGTAGTGACAACCAATACCGGCGTAACCTCGACTGCCGTCGGGAATGACAGTGCTGGTGTTGTGCGGGCAACCGGCACAAAACGTCGGCTTGCGCATAACCGATAACGCCTGCCGTTCTGACAACAAGGTTTGTTGTAGCTCGGCGACACGTGTTAACACGCCCTCATCACTAAAATAACCTGCCGTGTTCGATCCAATACCCACAGCGATTTGTATGGGGTTCAATGCCGCTTCGGATTGAAATAAAACCTCGCCATCTAATGTGGTTTTACCCATTACTTTGGGTGGATTATCCACCCCATACAATGTGTTCTTGATTTGCCATTCTAGCAGTGCCCGTTTTTCCTCCACCACAATAATGACATCAAGACCTTTAGCAAACGAACGTAATACTGTCGGTTCCAAAGGCCACGGCATACCAACTTTGTACAATGCGATGCCAAGCGCTTGCGCCCGCACTTCATCGATGCCTAATTCTTCAAATCCTTGCAAAGTATCCAGATAGGATTTGCCGGTACTGACTACACCAACGCGCGGGTTTGCCCCACCCGACCACACCACCCGGTTCAATGAGTTCACCTTTGCATACGCCAACACTGCGTTGAGCTTATGCCGGTGTAAGCGCGCCTCTTGCATGGGCGGCGGATCATTGGTGCGTATGTTCAGCCCACCCTCTGGCAGCCCAGCACTGTCCGGCTGAACCGATTGGAAATCAGCTAACGAGGATTGGACGGAAGCTGTTGATTCTATGTTGTCTTTTACCGCTTTCAGCCCGCACCACACACCGGCATATCGGGAGATGGCCCAACCGTGTAAACCGTACTCAATGATTTCATTGACGTTGACAGGATTCAGAATCGGCATCATCGCATCGATCAAGGCAAATTCACTTTGGTGAGCGGTGGTGGAACTCTCACAGGTGTGATCGTCCCCCATCAATACCAACACCCCACCGTGAACCGAGGTGCCGGCCAGATTGGCGTGGCGAAACACATCACCTGACCGGTCAACACCCGGGCCTTTGCCGTACCAGATGCCGAACACACCGTCGTAGCGACCGTCACCGCGTAATTCTGCTTGCTGTGCACCCCACAAAGCGGTGGCTGCCAAATCTTCATTAAGCGCAGGCTCAAACACAATGTTGTTGTCGGTCAGCGCATCTGAGGCACGGGCGAATTGCTGATCGAGCCCGCCTAAGGGAGACCCGCGATAGCCTGTGACGTAACCGGCTGTGTTAAGACCCTTGCCGCGATCGAGCTCGCGTTGCATCAGGCATAGCCTGACCAGCGCTTGAGTGCCTGACAGAAACACACGATGCTGGGCCAGATCGAATTTGTCGTTCAAAGAGATAGTTTGAGCGCTCATCACCCTAGTCTCTCACATGGCCTTTCGAAAAGTAAGATTCCAGCGATAAGGGCCCCAAATGGGATCGTGGGCCGGTTTTAACTTGCGCACACCGTGGTAAACCAGCCGGGCTGGCCCGCCGAACACCACCACATCGCCGTCGCTGAGGTCAACCGGTGTGGACGTGCCTTTGCGTTCCAGCCCAAGCACAAAAAAACGCGCAGGAATACCCAAAGACACCGACACAATCGGTTGCGTGAAGTCCTGCTCGTTGCGATCCTGATGCGCGCCCATCTGCAACCCGGGCTCGTAACGATTGATCAGACACGCATCTGGTTCGAAATTGGGAAAACCGCACAGATCAGCAGCGCGATTAGCGAGCTCGATAAAGGGCTGCGGCATCGTAGGCCACGCAGTTCCGGTAAGCGGATCGATCGGTGTGTAACGATACCCTTTGCTGTCTGACACCCAACCGGCGCTGCCGCAGTTGGTCATGTGCACCTGAATTTTTTGACCACGCTGTGTGAGCATCTGGCGCACGGGAGAGGCCTCACACAGACGAGTAATCAGAGGACGGAGTTGGCTCGATGAGGCATACCCGGGAAGCAGTGTCATCCCCGGCAACACCTCAAAGGAGTCTGAAAAAAGCGAGCCGGTCTGGGTCATGTCGAATTCGCGCTTAGGAGGTCCACTTATTCTACTGAATTGACCCAGATTGCTTAAATTAGCTCATCATGCTGCGCGACTTAGCGGTACAGACCGCTCGGCATCCAGCATCGCCTGCGTAACCAGCACGACGTGAGACGCTGTCACTTCAAAGCGACGGGCATCTTCCATGATGTTATAACCGATAACGGTACCGTCCGGGAGAACGCAATCTTGATCCAACAGCACACGGCGCAAACTGCAGCGCTTGCCGATGGTGCAGTCGGGCAGGATAACGCTGTCTATAATATGACTTTGTTCGTCGACCGCTACGTTGTTGCACAGAACCGAATTCTTCACCAACGCACCAGAGATGACACAACCGTCGCAGATCAGAGAATTCACCGCAGCCCCACAGACTTCAGCAGAATCAAAAACAAACCTCGCCGGCGGCGCTTGGGTGGAGCGCGCTCGAATCGGCCACGCAGAGTCGCCGAGATCCAGCGGCGGTCGGGCACCGATCAATTCGATGTTCGCTTGCCAGAAACTGTCAATCGTACCGACATCGCGCCAGTAGTCGCACTCTTGCGATTGACGACTGTAGGCGTAGGCCATAACCCGATGCTCTTTAATCAATCGGGGAATGAAGTCATGACCAAAATCATCACCAAGGGTACGCATCGGTTCAGCGGCCAGTACGTTGACCAAATATTGGAAATTAAAGACATACACACCCATCGATGACAGGCACGTGCCACTGCGCCCCGGTATCGGTTCGGGCTTACTGGGTTTTTCATTGAAGCCAACAATCGTTCCTTGATCGTCAACGCTAAGCACACCAAAATTCTTGCCCTCTTCCAACGATGTCTCAACTGCACTGATGGTCATGTCGGCACCAGACTGAACATGACATTCAATCAATGGCGTGTAATCCATTTTATAGATGTGATCGCCTGCCAAAACCAAAACGTACCCCGGGTTCTGGGCACGGATGAAATCCAGATTTTTGAATATCGCGTCGGCTGTACCGGTATAGTATCCGCCATTAGTGCCAGAAGTTTGCGAAGGCAACATCTGCACAAAAGCAGTACCGTTTGCGGCGCAAACATTCCATCCCTGTTCGATGTGTTTGTTCAGTGACTGAGGTTTGTATTGAGTTAGAACACCGACCTTGCCAACTTGCGAATTCAACGCATTGGACAACGCAAAATCAATCAAACGGTATTTACCACCGAAGGGCACCGCCGGTTTCGCGCGCTCGTCGGTAAGTCCGTGTAAGCGCGAGCCTCGCCCGCCAGCCAACACCAGCGCAAGCGTGCGACTCACATGGGTTTTTGCACTGATGAGAGCCGTTACTGCCATTTTTCTGCCTAGGATCAATCGATGAGTATGTGGCGTCGCCCTCCAATCCAGGTTTCTTCCACCACAACTTGTCGAACATCTGCTGCTGTGATCGGGTTTTCACTCAGGACCACCAAATCTGCCAGCTTGCCGACTTCCAAAGAGCCAATTTCGTCTTCACGAAACGCTTGCCAAGCGGCATCTATCGTCACCGCTTTTAGCGCCGCTTGGCGGCTTATTCGCTCCGCTGCGCCTAAAACGAAGCCAGAGCGCGTCTGCCGCTCAGTGGCCGCCCACATCATCATCATGACGTTCATTGGGGTGACTGGAGTATCGGCATGAAGTGAGAATCGTAAACCGCTATTTGCAGTTGTTTGCGCCGGGCTGATACCCGCTGCACGAGCCTCTCCGAGCGATCGCCGATGCCAATCTCCCCAAAAAAAGGTGTGGGCGGTGAAAAAGGTCGGAAACAGGCTAATATCGAGTAATTGACGGACCTGGTCGGGTCTGAGCAGCTGGGCGTGAACCAGCAAATGCCGCGCGTCCGCTCGCGGCTCGATCCGCTGGGCCGCGGTGATCGCCGCAATAATTTGATCGATCGCCGCGTCGCCGTTGCCGTGCAGCGCCATGCGCAGTCCAAGGCGGTGGTATTTCAACACCAGAGCGTCCAACTCACTTTGGCGGTAAATCTCAATCCCGGTATTGTTCTTCCCTGTCGCGGTTGTCTTATAAGGTTCAGTCACGTACGCCGTTAGGCCTTGCGGACTGCCATCGACCAGAATTTTTATAGTTGTATTGACAGGCAATGACTCCAATTGGGCAGGATCCAGTTTGTCGTGTGCCAGCCAAGCGACCACGCGTTGCGGCACGACACCGATCGTATGTAAGCCTTTGAGCAGACGATTCATCAACACCGAGGCGTAACCGTTTTGCACGGTGGTCACACCGGCCTGCAGATACTCCCGCCGCGCACCGGTAATGATTCGCCATTGGTCCCGAAGTGATAAGTGTTTAATCAAGGCGGTCATCGGTGGGGCCGCTTTTTCCAACAGTAAACCCGATAGCACACCGTTGGCATAGCGCCCACGCTCCCCGCCTTCAATCGACGGTGACGATTCGCTAATGCCCAACCGCTGTAAAGCGGCCGAATTGGCAACGCCCAGATGACCTGAGTTATGCCAAAGATAAACAGGGTAACCCTTACTGACCACATCGAGCTCAAGCCGGGTCGGGTGCTGTGGAATATCGAACGCGGTATTGTCGTAGTTAAACCCCAGGATCAGCGGTGAATCTTTTTCGGCAGGCGCTTCAGGAATGGCTCGGCGGATCGCTTCCAACACCTTCTCTTTGGATTCCCCCGGCCCCACCGGCGGGGGGGCCACATTGACACTTACCGCGGCCAGTCCCGATACGGGAAAATGACTGTGCGCATCAACAAAA
>CALFBL010000246.1 GCA_937951695.1 uncultured Granulosicoccaceae bacterium
CTGGAAGACAGCATCTGGGCCGGTAAAGGCGAACTTGCCACCTCCAATGCTGTGCAGGTCACCAAGGTGCGCCAGATCATCGACGGACTCGGACTATCGGTTGCTACCGCTGATGAAGCTCGTGAGATTCTGTCATTGAAAGGCGGCGATCGGGTGGCGTTCTAGTGATCACGTCGCGTTCTAAGCGCAGCGTTTCTTGTCAAAACCATCGCGCTATCGGCTCGTCGCTGCTGTGTTGTTAAGTTAAGTCGCGTAGCTCTTGCAAAGCAAACCAGATCCGCTCGGGCGTCAGCGGTAGATCCCTCAGCACCACACCGGCCGCGTCTGCTACAGCCGCTGCCAGGGCCGGTGCTGTGCACAGGATCGCACCTTCGCTGACACCTTTCGAGCCCTTTGGCCCTGGCCCATCTTCGTTCTCAACCATGCCGGTTGTCATTTGCACGGGCATATCTTTGGATGTCACGATTCGGTAATCGATGGCCCCGAGGTTGCGTATTCGCCCCGCATCATCCATAAGCACCTGTTCATACAAGGTGTGGCCTAGCCCCATGATGGCAGCACCTTCGTCCTGCATTTCTACTTGCAGAGGGTTCAACGCTTTGCCCACATCGCCCACGGTGATGTGCTTATGAATGAACACCTCACCGGTGTCTTTATCCACTTCAACTTCGAAGGCTGTGCAGTTAAACTCAAAGAACGCCGGAGTTCCCCCTAACGGGTGATCTTCGATGGTGGGCTTACGCATTCGGCCATTGCCAATGAGCTCACCGTTCCATTTACCGAGATGGGTTTGGACAAAGTTAAAGATCGTTTGCGGTCCATCGGGCAGCACAATATAGCCGTCTTCGATCGATACATCGCTCATCGTTAATCCCAAGGTTTCCTGTGCAAGCTCGATCACTTGTTGTTGAATATCGTCGCAGGCGCGGGAAATCGCTGTACCCATAAACACCGTTGAGCGACTCGCTGAGGTCTGTAAATCAAACGGTACGACCGAGGTGTCGCCCATGATCACCGACACAAGCTCGTAGGGTGCGCCCAGTGCATCGGCAGCCAGTTGCGCAAAGATCGTTCGTGCCCCCTGGCCCATATCGGATGTGCCAGCGTACACCAGAACGCTGCCGTCGGCCAAGAGTCGGACGGTGGAATTGGACAGCCCCGCCGTTGCCCCAGCCTTGATCCCGACCGCGATGCCCCGTCCGCGACCTTCGGGTTTGGGCGTGTCCCATTCGAGTAAATCGGCCGCTTTTTGCACCGATTGCAACCAGTGCCCATCAGCGGGTACATCGCCTTGAACGAGCTCATCGTCTTTGTCGGCAACGTTGCGCAGTCGAATTTGCAACCCGTCGATACGAAGCTGTCTTGCGGCCTCATCAATCTGACTTTCAACCGCCCAGTTAACTTGCGGTGTGCCAAAACCTCGGAAGGCGCAACTCGGTGTAGTGTGTGACAGAATGGCGCGCGCTTTAATTCGCGCGTTTGGAACGCGATACGGGCCACAACCCAAATAGTTACCCTTCGTGGTTACCCGCTCGGCAACATCTGCGTAGGCACCGATCAAATAATCGGATTGGATATCATGGAACAGCAAATCCCCGTGCTTCGAAAAACCTGAGCGCACCGACACCGTAGCACCCGCCCGACGTACGGACTGAAAGGTTTCTTCGAGCGATAAGACCAGTCGGCATGGTCGCCCTATTTTCATTGATGCGAAGGCCAAAAGCGGTTCGAACTTTGGCATCTGCTTGCCGCCGAAGCCTCCGCCTGGGTCGGGCGCAATAACCTGTACTGCGCTCAACGGCATCTCGAATAGTTCTGCCATGATTTTTTGCAATAAGAACGGGTGTTGAACCGGGCTCCATATTTTCATGGCGTCTTCGTTGGCACTGACGATAAACCCGTGCGGTTCAATGGCAAAGTGAGTCACCATCGGAAAGCTATAGCGATTTTCAATCACCAGATCGGCGGCGATGTTGTCAACCTCCCCCCAGCCAAACTGCATACTTTTGAGCACATTGGTTTCTGCCAATGGGTCGCCTTCGCGCGATAGCGAATCTTGAACAAGCGGGGCACCCTCAGCCAATGCTGAATCAATGGACGTTACCGCTGGCAAGGGATCGAAGTCGACAACCACCAAACTTGCCGCAAGGGCTGCGATTGCCTTGGTTTCAGCAAGGACCGCTGCAACGGGCTCACCGTGATAACGGGTTTGTGCAACGGCGATGACCGGACGATCTTTATAGGCGGGACCAAAGCGTGCGACCGGTTGTGGTAAGTCAGCAGCGGTTATGATGGCAATGACACCAGGCAGTGCTTGTGCTTTCGTGGTGTTGATGGCGTTGATACGCGCCCGCCCAACATCCAAAGACACCAGCTTGACGTGCGCCATGTCCTCAAGATCAATGTCAGCCAGAAATTCCTGCGAGCCGTTGACTCGTTCTACCCCACCGGCGCGGCTGATGTCCGACCCGACAGTTTGCCCGATGACTGGAGCGGTGGTTTCGCAATGCGGGATCTCACCGGCGACGTTTTTCATGGCATCGAACATGCGGTTGTAGCCGCCGCAGCGACAAAGATTACCCGACAGTGCCTCGCGGGTTTGCTGTTCATTCGCCCGGGGATTGCTGCGGTGCATGACCTCAGCTGAAACCACCATACCGGGTATGCAAAAGCCGCATTGCACCGCCCCGCATTTTAGAAAACTGTGTTGCACGGTGCTCAACTGACCTCCGGCGGACAACCCTTCGATGGTCTCAACGCTGCGACCGTCGGCCTCCACAGCGAGCACCAGGCAGCTGTTTACGGACTGATCATCGAGTATTACGGTGCACGCGCCGCATTCGCCAACAGCGCAACATTCTTTCGCACCTTTGAGCTTCAAATCATCGCGCAGAAAGTCCAGCAGCGAGACGCTTGGGTGCACAGAGGCTGACACCGGTTGAGCATTGACCGTCAGCGAAATGGATTGCTTTAGACCCATGACAGACTGCTCAGTAAAGCTTGTGTCGTACGACATTGGGTTTATCCGGAATTCGCTGTAATCGCGGCATAACGCATTTTTGCAACACCAAGCGCTCGTTCGGCCATGATGCAAAGCATGGCAGAGCGATAAGCTGCGCTAGCACGAACATCAGAGATTGGGTTCGCGTGGGCACAGATCTTTTCCAGCGCCTTAGCTCGATCTTCGGCTGTTGCTTTCGCGTCCAACAACACATCATCGTTTGATTGAATCACCAATGGGCGCGGTGCCACCGAGCCGAACCCGAAGACCACAGTATTGTCGTCGCCAATTGTGCAGCATAGATTGGCTGTGGCTAGATCCACACCACGACGGCGCGTTATTCGCTCAAAGCTACAGCCACGACGTAATTGTGACAGCGGTATGCGTACGGCGCTAACGATCTCATCGCTTTTTAGATCAATGACGCGATTGCCTTGGATAAAATCTACGAGACGCTGGGTGCGCTGTCCATCTATACCGGTGATCTCAATAAACGTATTAAAAGCGGCGAGAACCGGCACGGTATCCGCTGCCGGAGAGGCGTTGCAGATGTTTCCCACGAGCGTCGCCCTGTTGCGGATCTGGATAGAGCCGACGACGTTCGCCGCCTGCTGCAAGGCGGGAAACCTATCGAGGTCGGCGAGATAGGCGGCTACCTGTGTCATAGTCGTTCCAGCGAATATCCAAAGATCATCGTCATCGATTCTGATGTCCGACTGAAGTGTGTCAATGCGCTTTAGATCGATGAGCACATCCGCTTTTACATCGCCTTGCCTTAAACCTACCGTAAGATCGGTTCCTCCACCCAACAAACGTGCGTCATGGCCCCGCTCAGCCAACATAGTGCAGGCGTCATGAAGTGTTTCTGGTATCAGATAGTCGAAAGGTTGCATGCCGGTGCGGTACTGCCTAATGTTATTGCGAACGAATATCGTATATCACTCGCGCTAAACTAGTAGCTAATTTAAAG
>CALFBL010000247.1 GCA_937951695.1 uncultured Granulosicoccaceae bacterium
TGTCTTTTCCCGCTCGGCCGATGAATCACGCGCCATCAACACCATGGAGTCTGGTGCGATGGTCATCGCGGGCAGCGGAATGTGCACGGGGGGCCGAATCATGCACCATCTGAAACACAATCTGTGGCGTAAGGACAGCCACGTTATTATTTCTGGTTATCAAGCGCACGGCTCCTTGGGCCGACAGCTGGTAGAGGGAGCATCGAGCGTGAAGATCTGGGGCGAGAAGATAAAGGTCGCCGCCACCATTCACACAGTTGGCGGTTTGTCAGCGCACGCCGATCAAGCGGGCATGCTGGACTGGTACAGCCATTTTGACCGCACCCCACCGGTATTGCTGGTGCACGGAGAGCAAAAAGCCGGTGAAGTGCTGGCAAAGAAATTACACGCCGAATTTGGCGCACGCGCCCATATTGCAGTACCCGGTAAAACCACGGATTTATTAAATCCTTTCCGGTAACAAAGCTTTCAAACCGAGTTGGCATCTCGCTGGTCACAAGCTCAACTCGAACAACAATTTTTTTTGACAAGGTCATAACCATGAGTACAGAACGCGAATCGATGGAATTTGATGTCGTCATCGTCGGTGCAGGCCCAGCTGGTCTGTCAACCGCGTGCCGATTAATGCAGTTGGCGAACCAGCACGAAAAAGAGATTACGGTGGTCGTGCTAGAGAAAGGCTCCGAGGTCGGCGCTCATATTCTTTCCGGTGCGGTCATTGAACCGCGGGCGCTCAATGAATTGTTTCCCGACTGGAAAGAGGACAACGCCCCCTTACACACTTCCGTTACTCGCGATGAAATCCTGTTTTTCACAGGTCCTGAGAAATCGATCAAGGTGCCGAATTTCCTCGCGCCGAAAACCATGCATAACCACGGTAACTACATTGCGAGCCTCGGCAACCTCACCCGCTGGCTGGGTGAAAAGGCCGAAAGTTTGGGTGTCGAGATCTTTCCAGGGTTTGCCGCGGCGGAAGTTTTGTTCCACGACGATGGCAGCATCAAGGGTGTTGCCACCGGCGACATGGGTCTGGATGTTAACGGCGCTCCCAAGGACGGCCATGAACCCGGAATGGAGCTGCACGCAAAATACACGGTATTTGCCGAAGGCTGTCGTGGACATTTGGGCAAGCAATTGATTCAACGGTTCGGGTTGGATGCGGACAAATCGCCGCAACACTACGGCATCGGCATAAAAGAGCTTTGGGATGTAGAACCCACTAAACACGACGCGGGGTTGGTGGTGCACGGCGCGGGCTGGCCGTTGTCCGAGTCCGGCTCCACCGGAGGGGCCTTCCTGTATCACTTGGAAAACAATCAAGTGGTGGTCGGACTGATTATCGATCTGTCTTACAGCAACCCTCATCTCAGCACCTTCGATGAATTTCAGCGCTTTAAGCACCACCCCAAAATTGCCGAAACGCTCAAGGGTGGCAAGCGGGTTTGCTACGGCGCGCGCGCCATTGCCAAAGGAGGTTTGAATTCGCTGCCAAAAATGGTCATGCCAGGGGGGTTACTGGTGGGCTGCGAAGCCGGAACGCTCAATTTTTCAAAAATCAAAGGCACTCATACCGCCATGAAGTCAGGCATGGTGGCAGCGCAAAGTTTGTTTGATGCCATTACCGTCGATGACTCACCGCGCGAGCTCGACGATTTCTCACGTGCCTTCGAAGCCAGCTGGGCGCATGAAGAATTGCACCGATCGAGAAATTTCGGGCCTGCCCTGCACAAGTTTGGCACTTACCTAGGCGGGGCCTTTAACTTCATCGATCAAAATATTTTTCAGGGGAAATTGCCGCTGACCTTAAAAGACGACGTACCCGATCATGCCACGCTGCATAAAGCGGCTGACTCAAAGACCATCGACTACCCTCGACCCGATGGGGTCATCAGTTTTGATAAGGCGAGCTCGGTGTTTCTGTCAGGAACGAACCATGAAGACAACCAGCCGGTGCATTTACAGCTGACGGATCCGTCCATACCGATACACGTTAATCTGCCCGACTACGCCGAACCTGCGCAACGTTATTGTCCTGTGGGCGTATACGAAGTCATTACCGAAAACGGCGAACCGCGCTTTCAGATTAATTCGCAGAACTGCATTCACTGCAAAACCTGCGACATAAAAGACCCAAGCCAGAACATCACCTGGGTGACCCCCGAGGGTGGTGGTGGCCCGACTTATCCGAACATGTGAATTGTACAAAAAACTACCATTTTTTATCAAAAATTGGCCAAAAGGTCATGAAACACACGAGTGGTGGGACTGAGCAACACTTTCAAAGCCCGGTAGCTGAGGCTTAAGATCTCAGTGTTTCAAAACATTGTGTCTTTAAGTCCCGAACTCTTGAGAGTACGTACAAGAGTTCATATCATCGCCTCAAGTTCAATCACAAGAAGAGTCACGGAGACCACAAATGTTCACGATTATTGTGTTTGTAGCCGGTTGGTTTATTGGTCGACACTGGGATGAAATCAATCAACTCGTTAGAAAAAAGCTCAATCAAAGTCAGAAGTCCAGCGGCAGTGTCAATCGCCTTGACGATTAAGTGGCTTTGGATGAATAAGCACTTAGCTTCCGTCGATCACAACGCACACTCCTAACCGTGTTGATGTGATCGGCAGAGGCATCCTTAAGGGCCTGACGTCCAGAGCATAAATGGTGATGATAATATTGCTCGAGGCCTAGCTCTATGGCAGACTCGTCGCATGAGATACTTACATACGATGGTGCGCGTCACCGACATAGACGCCTCGATACATTTCTATTGCGACCTGTTGGGATTGGTGGAGACCAACCGGAAAGAAAACTCGGAAGGTAAATTTACACTCATTTTTCTCGCAGCTCCGAAGGATAAGCCCACCGCGGAGGTCAATAACGCTCCGGAATTGGAACTCACGTATAACTGGGACCCAGAGCCTTACGACGGGGGCCGCAACTTTGGCCACTTGGCCTACAAAGTCGATGATATCTACGCCACTTGTCAGCACTTGATGGATAACGGCGTCATCATCAATCGCCCTCCACGCGACGGCCGCATGGCTTTCGTAAAATCACCGGACAATATTTCCATCGAACTGCTGCAAGAAGGCGATGCTCTGCCGAGCCAAGAGCCTTGGGCATCAATGGAAAATTCCGGTAACTGGTAACCAACCAGGACTATCTCGACATGAGTTCACTGACACGCGTTTTGTACCCCTACGGCAATGATAACTACGGGGTGTTGTTGCATTGTCCAGAGACTCTGCAAACCGCGTGTGTAGATTGCGGTGACGCTGAATCCACTCTGGCAAGCCTTCAGGAAAAAGGATGGTCGTTGAGTGACATATGGGTCACTCACCACCACGCCGATCACACCGCGGGCGTAGAGTCGTTGAAGCAGGCCACAGGTGCCAAGGTGCATGGGCCTAACCGCAGCGAAACACCCATAAAAAGTGTTGATCACGTGCTAACCGACGGCGACACCTTTGATTTCGCAGGCCGTGGCGTTCAGGTCATCCACACCCCTGGGCACACACTCGACATGGTCAATTTTTATCTACCCGCCGACTCCGTTGTGTTTACCGGCGATACGCTCTTTACTCTGGGATGCGGTCGATTGTTCGAAGGGGATGCGCCGATGATGTGGAAAAGTTTATTGAAGCTATCGGCGCTACCTAAAGATACGGTGATTTATAGCAGTCACGAGTACACCGAATCGAACGCTGCCTTTGCGCTCACGGTCGACCCGGGTAACAGCGCCCTTCGGGATCAAGCCGATGGTGTTAAACGATTGCGCGATGCGAATAAACCGACGGTTCCAACCACGCTCGCCATGGAACTGCAAACCAACCCTTTCCTGCGAGCAGACGACCCCGGCATTCGATCGAACCTAGCGATGGAGCACGCCAGCGACGCAGAAGTGTTCGCAGAAATTCGCCGGCGCAAAGATTCGTTTTAACGCGATTGTGATGAATCCTTGGCTACAACATCACTCACAGTTGTGCAATATCTAGACTGATGGTGCTCTCGGCGCTGTCGACGATAATGGTTTTGCCGGACTCAACTAACGGCAACATGCGTTCGGCGTAGTAACGTGCGAGCAAGCTTTTCGCATCAAGGTAGGCGTGGTCGGTGTCAGCTTGTTGCTTTTGCTTCACTGCAGCTAGGGCGCTGCGCGCCATGATCCAGCCACCGGCCAAACGACCGTGCATCATCAGAAATTCCACCGAGGTTGCCGACGGCAAGGACGGATTGTTTTGTCCCAGCAACCATTCATTAGCACGGGTAGCCGACGCTAATGCAGGTTCCAGTCGTACCGCGATGGCTTTTAAATTGACATCATCAGCGGCCTTGAGCTCATCGAGCACGGTACTCATGTCGGCCATCAGTTCCCCGAGCCCCTGCCCACCATCACGTGCGGTTTTACGACCAATCAGATCGTTAGCCTGAATGGCTGTGGTGCCTTCGTAGATCGGGGTTATGCGCGAGTCGCGTAAGTGTTGAGCAGTGCGCTATGCTGAACGTTTGCTCGACGCCGAACGTCGCTATCTGTCGATCCAGTCCTTGCGGATCTTCGATGGCATCCACAATGGCGAGATGGGCGCGCAGGTCCGCGATATGCTCACCGCTGA
>CALFBL010000248.1 GCA_937951695.1 uncultured Granulosicoccaceae bacterium
GTTGCAACAAGTGCACGGCATTCGCGTGTTGGACGTGCCCGGTGAGGCACGTACGGTAGAACACGCTAAACCAAAGGGCATAGAGAGCGCTGAAGTGAACACGCCGCTTGCGGCTGACGCTGCCTTTACCCGTCGAACCGATCACGTATTGTGTGTGCTCACCGCCGATTGTTTGCCCGTGGTGATCACAAACGCGTCGGGCACCAAACTAGCCGTAGCCCACGCAGGCTGGAAAGGATTGGCCAAGGGGGTGTTAGAAGCCTGTTTGCAAAAATTCTCAAACGACGCCGAAGATTTGCACATCTGGTTTGGTCCGGCCATTGGCCCTGCCGCGTTTGAAGTCGGTAACGAAGTGATGGACGCGTTTGTCTGCGTTGATGACGCCCAGCGGGTGTGTTTTACCAAGCACCCCGATACTAATGAAAAGAAACACGCTGACATCTACGCGCTGGCCCGGCGCATTATTGAACGCAACTCATGCACCCGTGAGGCGGGTTGTTTTATCACTGGGGGTCAGTGGTGCACGTTCAGCGATGCACGCCGATTTTATTCTTATCGCAGAGATGGCGTACGCAGCGGCCGGATGGCATTGGTTGCGTGGCTCGCACCACAGAAATAACCATCGCGCTTAAATAGCTTTACAGTTTGCCCTTGGAATTGATCCAAGTCATCATTATTTTTAATGCATTCATCATTTCGAGTCGTCGGTTGACGGAGAACCAATTCATGCGAATGGACAAACTTACCAGTAAATTTCAGTTGGCGTTACAAGACGCACAGTCCTCGGCCGTGGGTCGAGATCATCAGTTTATTGAGCCCAGTCATTTAATGCTGGCGTTTCTGGATCAGGATGGCAGCGGAGTGCGACCCTTGTTGGCTCAGTCCGGGGTCAACGTAAACGGGTTACGTTCAGCCCTGACCCAACAACTCGATTCCATGGCGTCGGTGCAAGGCAGCGGGGGGCAGTTACATGTATCCAACAGCCTGAATCGATTGCTTAACCTGACCGACAAGCTGGCCCAAAAGCGAGGGGACCAATACATCTCATCCGAGCTGTTTGTGTTAGCTTTGTTGGAAGAGGGTAAAGATCCGGTGGCCAAAGCCTTAAAGGAGCATGGGGCTACGCAACAAGCGGTACAAAAAACTATTACCGATGTGCACGGCACTGACCCGGTAAACGATCCCAATGCAGAAGATCAGCGACAGGCGTTGGAGAAATTCACCATCGATCTGACCGAACGAGCCGAGCAAGGTAAAATCGATCCAGTGATTGGACGTGATGATGAAATTCGTCGCGCCATTCAAGTGCTACAGCGTCGAACGAAAAACAACCCGGTTATTATCGGTGAACCCGGCGTAGGTAAAACCGCGATTGTGGAAGGGCTGGCACAACGTATCGTGGATGGGGAAGTACCCGAAGGCGTACGCAATAAACGCGTACTCTCACTCGATATGGGTGCTTTGATTGCCGGTGCAAAATTTCGAGGTGAATTTGAAGAGCGCTTAAAAGCTGTGCTCAATGATCTGGCAAAGCAAGAAGGCCAAGTCATCTTGTTTATCGATGAGATTCACACCATGGTGGGTGCTGGTAAAGCCGACGGTGCGATGGACGCTGGCAATATGTTAAAGCCTGCCTTGGCTCGCGGTGAGCTCCATTGTATAGGTGCCACCACGCTTGATGAATATCGTCAGCACGTCGAAAAAGACGCAGCGCTCGAACGTCGCTTTCAAAAGATTATTGTTGATGAGCCTTCGGTGGAACAGACCATCGCGATTTTGCGGGGGTTAAAAGAACGCTATGAAGTGCACCACGGCGTAGAAATCACCGACCCTGCCATCGTCGCGGCGGCTACCTTATCGCATCGTTACATCAGCGATCGTCAGTTGCCCGATAAAGCGATTGATTTGATTGACGAGGCCGCCTCGCACATTCGCATGGAGATCGATTCCAAACCCGAAGAGCTCGATAAGCTTGAGCGTCGTGTGATTCAATTAAAAATTGAACGCGAGGCTCTGGCAAAAGAGACTGATGACGCCTCAGTTCGACGCTTGCACGATCTCGACGCCAGTATCGATGAGGTAGAAAAACAGTACGCAGATCTGGAAGAGATTTGGCTGTCTGAAAAAGCGTCTGTTCAAGGAGCAACGACTGTTAAAGAGGAGCTTGAACGGGTGCGGCTGGATTATGAAACCGCTCGCCGGGCAGGGGATCTGGCGCGTATGTCAGAGCTTCAGTACGGCAAAATACCCGAACTGGAAAAGCAGCTGGAAGAGGCTCATGAGCTGGCCGATGAGTCGGACATGCAGTTACTCCGAAATAACGTTACCAGCGATGAGATCGCCGATGTGGTGTCCAAATGGACGGGCATACCGGTGAGTAAAATGCTCGAAGGTGAGCGCGATAAATTGCTGCGCATGGAAGCGGAGCTGGGTCAACGCGTGATCGGTCAGACAGAAGCTGTCGAGGCGGTATCTGATGCCGTACGCCGTTCTCGCTCAGGCTTGAGTGATCCGAACCGGCCGATAGGTTCATTCCTGTTTCTCGGCCCCACCGGTGTGGGTAAAACCGAATTGACCAAGGCACTGGCTAGTTTCCTGTTCGACGATGACGACGCTTTGGTGCGGGTGGACATGTCGGAATTTATGGAGAAACATTCAGTGGCGCGTTTGATAGGTGCACCGCCAGGCTATGTCGGTTATGAAGAAGGCGGGTACTTGACCGAAGCTATTCGCCGCAAACCCTATTCGGTGATTTTGCTTGATGAGGTGGAAAAGGCCCATCCGGATGTGTTCAACATTTTACTGCAGGTACTTGATGATGGGCGGTTGACTGACGGACAGGGACGCACGGTGGATTTTCGCAATGCTGTGATAGTGATGACATCAAACCTCGGTAGTCAGGTTATTCAGGAGATGACGGGGGTGGAGCAGTACACGCAAATGAAGGCGGCTGTCATGGATATCGTCGGTTCGCATTTTCGGCCTGAGTTTATTAACCGCATCGATGAGACCGTGGTGTTTCGCACACTGGCCGCCGAACACATCCGCAAGATCAGCGGTATTCAGATGCAGAGACTGGCGAAGCGGCTGGCGGAACGTGAACTGGAGTTGAATGTCAGTGTGGCAGCGCTGGACAGAATCGGGGCTGCCGGGTTTGATCCGGTGTACGGAGCAAGACCGTTAAAGCGGGAAATTCAGCAACAGGTTGAGAACCCGTTGGCGCAGCGATTGTTGGCAGGGGATTTTCTACCCGGCGATACGATTTTCGTAACGGTGGAGAATGACGCCTTGGCGTTTTCCAAATCCGCATCCGCAGATGATACCGCGAAGGCTGAAGAGGCTGCTCTGGTTCATTAGAGATATAAGCCTAAGACGGTGGCCAGGGACCGGCCGCCGCCGCGGGAATTTGCACAACAATCGCTGTGATGTTGTCGGTACCACCTCGGCGCAAGGCTTGCGTCATCAACGCCTCTACGGCCTGATCGGGCCCCGACTGCACCAAGCGTTGTTTTAACTGTGCAGATGTGACATCTTTAAACAATCCATCACTGCACAATAAATACCGATCCCCGGGTTGAACCGAAATTTGTCTGACCTGCGTTTCCAGCGTGTCGTGCACGCCCACCGCACGAGTGATCACGTTAGATGATGGGTGGTTATCCAGATCATCGTCCTCCAGTTCGCCCAGTCGGTACAATTCCTGAACCAGCGAATGATCGTCGGTGAGTTGAATAAAATCGGGGTCGCGATAGCGGTAGATGCGACTGTCTCCTGCCCAGATAACGTAAGCGGACGTGCTATACGCATAGAGCGCAGCCACGGTACTGCCCATGCTGCCCTTGCCAGCGGATTCCTTACGGCACAATTCGTTGGCTTGGTCCAGTTGCTCGATAATTTTCTCTAGATCCTTTTTAGGATTGCGAGTAGCGGAGAAGCTCTGCAGCGACTCAATGACGGATTGACTGGCGCGGTCGCCTCTGCTGTGCCCGCCCATGCCGTCAGCGACCACCCAAAGTCCTTGTTCGCGCGCATCCAAGAACGAATCTTCATTGGCCTTACGAACGTGGCCGACATTGGTGCGCGCACTGGAGAACCACATCGGGCTGCTGGTTTGTGCGGTGCCGGGTGTAGACATAATTGGGCCAGACATGGTGGAAATGCTTTGCAGTATAGCTGGAAGAACAGGGGTGCTACACTTCGGTCCATGACTAACGTACGTACACGATTTCCCCCGAGTCCCACCGGCTATCTGCACATCGGTAGCGCGCGAACGGCTCTGTTTAATTATCTATTTGCGCGCCAACACGGCGGTGAGTTTGTGCTTCGTATCGAAGACACCGACCGTGAGCGTTCCACCGATGAGGCGGTTAAGGTCATCCTCGACAGTATGGAGTGGATGGGGCTGGATTACGATGAAGGCCCGTTTTATCAAACCAAACGATTTGATCGGTATCGCGAAGTGGTGGAGCAGTTGTTGGCCGATGGGCACGCGTATAAATGTTATTGCTCGCCAGAGGAGCTTACCGAAATGCGCGAAACGGCCATGGCGAACAAACAGAAGCCGCGCTACAACGGTTATTGGCGGGACCGCAGTGATCCGCCGGGTGAAGGCATCGAGCCGGTTATTCGGTTTAAAAACCCGACCACAGGTTCTGTGGTGATAGATGACGCAGTGAAAGG
This sequence comes from uncultured Granulosicoccaceae bacterium, assembly GCA_937951695.1. GTDB lineage: Bacteria > Pseudomonadota > Gammaproteobacteria > Granulosicoccales > Granulosicoccaceae > Granulosicoccus. The sequence goes on from CALFBL010000248.1 coordinate 4,681, forward strand.
CCCGATCACCGTGGAAAATAGTGAGTTGGATGATTTGGTCATCATGCGCTCTGACGGCACCCCTACCTACAACCTGTGTGTGGTGGTGGATGACTTGGATATGGAAATCACTCACGTTATCCGCGGTGATGACCACGTCAACAACACGCCAAGACAAATCAATATATTCAAAGCGCTGGGTGCTGATTTACCGATTTTTGCCCATTTGCCGATGATTTTGGGTGAAGACGGTAAACGTATGTCCAAGCGCCATGGTGCGGTGAGTGTCATGCAGTACGCCGAAGACGGTTACCTGCGCGATGCCTTGTTGAATCATTTGGTGCGTTTAGGGTGGTCACACGGGGATCAGGAAATCTTCTCCGTTGGAGAGATGACCAAATTGTTCGGGCTGGATAACGTTAACAGCTCGGGTGCCGTGTTTGATGTCAAGAAGTTGGATTGGCTGAACCAGCAGTACATCCAAAATGCATCAACTGACACACTCGCGACAGGTCTAGTAGAGCATCTAGGCAAAGCTGGTGTTTCAACCGAGAATGGGCCCGCGCCTGCATTAGTTGCCGACCTGCTTCGGGACCGTGCAGTTACCTTCGCCGAAATGGCACAGGGCGCCAAGCCGTTTTACCAAGCCCCCACGGAATACGATGCAAAAGCGGTGAAGAAGCAGTTCTCAGCTGTGACTGCCGAGCACTTGCAACTTGTGCACGACAAATTTGCTGCCTTGCCCGAGTTCACCGCAACGGCTATTGATGCATGCTTGCAAGCCAGTGTCGCAGAACTGGAAGTGGGTTTTGGCAAAATTGGTCTGCCGCTGCGGATCGCTGTTACCGGCACCACAGCCTCACCTGCGCTGGATCAAACCCTTGCCGTCATGGGTCAGGATCGGGTGCTGGGGCGGATCAAGACCGCTGTGGAGTATTGCCGCTCCCTATAAGGGTGCGCATAAAAAACGAATGCGCGAAAAGGACGCCGTACATGCTTGACAGGCGAGCGCCGCAGACGTAACCTACGCGCTTGGTTGGGGGCTATAGCTCAGCTGGGAGAGCGCTTGCATGGCATGCAAGAGGTCCGCGGTTCGATCCCGCGTAGCTCCACCAAACATCGACGGTTCAATTCGCGACCAAATCTCTCGCTCTGATGAAGATCCTACCGGATCGGCCCGCGGACCTACGGTCCAGCGCAGGAAGGCCTGCCCGTTGCGATCCCGCGTAGCTCCACCAAACATCGACGGTTCAATTCGCGACCAAATCTCTCGCTCTGATGAAGATCCTACCGGATCGGCCCGCGGACCTACGGTCCAGCGCAGGAAGGCCTGCCCGTTGCGATAATAAAGCGACTCGCACAATTCGCCATGTAACCTATTTGCCTATTTGCCTATTAGTTGCACAACACTTTCGTTTTAACGAACGAAACAACTTCAACCCAGACGGTACGGTTGCGTTTGACGATACCGGCGTTGCGATCAGTATCGATGAATCTCAGGAACTTGAAACCGATAGTGGCGGTATTCCCGATCATCAAGATCTAGACAGTGACGGTGATTGCGATGGCATTCCGGACAGTGTCGAAGGTGCAGCGCATCCAAATTGCGATGGTGTTATCGATTCGCGCGACACCGATTCGGATGTTCAATCGGTGGTGAAAGTTCGGGTACGCACTTCTTGCCCCTACTGGCTGGAATGGCGCTGACGGCTCTCGCATTACGTGGACGTAAGGGCCGAACGTAATCGCTGATTGATGTGCTGTTGGTCCCGGATCTAGTTCTATTATCAACGCACTTTGTATTGCGTCGGGCAGTAACCGCGAGTAATGCCTGGCGGACGTTTTTTCTCATGCTTAGTCACTCGCCCGGTTACTCGCTCCCGCCATACTTTGAATGATCGCAGTTTTAACTCTGCGCGCATGAGTTTAATGACCGCCTGTTCATTTAAGCCGAACGTTGTTGCTATCGCCTCAAACGGAGTGCGGTCTTCCCACGCCATTTCAATGATTCGGGACAGCTCTTGCTCATTAAATTTTTCTGACACGATTGGCCTCAGTAGGGGTTTATTGTTGCCGATTAATCACATCATACGAGACACAGTAAGAACATCGCGCTAGAAGAGCGTGAAATAACGCACAAGACCCAAAATATGGGGGAAAACCCTTGAATTTGCATTTCCTGACTCTAAGTTATGGGTGTTGAGAGATGTCTCGAAGAGAATCTTGGAACAAACCCTTTATTGCTTCTTTTTGGAGAATGAAATGAAAATTGATTTAACACCCTTATACGCTTCAACTGTTGGTTTTGATCGTTTTGGTTCCTTGCTGGATGCCGCGCTAAGCGCTGATCGGCAAGGTCCCGGATACCCTCCGTACGACATCGAACTAGTTGAAGAGAATGAATACACGATATCCATTGCCGTTGCCGGGTTTCGTGAAGACGAGCTCGATGTTCAACTGGAGAACGGTGTACTGACTGTACGCGGAAAGAAAGAGGCGACCAACAAAGACGCTCGATTTTTACACCGCGGCATCGCAACGCGCTCGTTTGAACGCAAGTTTAACTTAGCCGATCATGTCGAAGTGCATGCAGCCAAACTCGACAACGGTTTGCTGCAGATATCGCTGGTACGTGAAATTCCGGAAGCCATGAAGCCACGGCGCATTCCAGTGGGAACCGTGCAGCCGGCGATTGAGCAAAACACGTCAAGCGACACACAGCTTGAACGTGGAGCGGGAGCGGCAAACGCTGCTGCATGATGTGTTCGTCACGGCACGTAATTACGATAGGTTTGGAAGGACTTCGTAGAGCGTGACCGGGAGCATCTTTGTGTAGAGCGGGCAGTTCTTGAAAAAGGGCTGCCCGCATATTTTTGGACACGTCTTCCAAGCAGGACGGTTATTGTTCGTATCGAAGTTTTTGTATTGGAGTGCGGAATCATTGTTAATGGTTTGGCGTGGCGCACGAGATTCTGTGTTAACGTTGGGCTAACTGTATAAAAAGCCAGTCATCCCGTGCGGCGAAAAAACTCGAATTTCAATCAACACCCGGGCGAATGGACGAAGCGTCAAACAAAACCGACGGGCTCGGAGAAGGCGGAGGGGTTCGCGAATTTGCAAGGTGCGGCTGAGGTGTCTTCCGATCGCAGGGACAACTTCGATCGAGTTGAAAGCATGGGCATCTCTATGGGCAGTCGACAAGCGACTTTCCTGTCCAAAGTGGCACACGCTATACCGCGTTTGTTCAAATCTCTTGAGGAAGGTAATGTTCGGGCTGAATGGATTTTGGGGTTACGCCATATTCGTAGTCGCCAGGCTCGGTTAAAGCTCGTCGCTGAACTGGTGGATCCGGGGGAGAATCCGCTCAAATCGCACGGTTCGCGCAATCGCTGTGATAAGGAAACAGAAGTGAGGGGGGAGCCGAAGTGAGGGGGAGCGGTTCGGTAAAGGTTCTGTTAGAGATCGAATTACATGTAGAAGTTGCGACTTGATCGAGAATGTAAATTACACTTTCACATTATCTCCCATGAATTTAGCTTACGAGCCCTTCAGGTAGCAAGGCGTTGCCACCTGAAGGGCTCTCGTGAGCTAAACCCGTACTGTTGGGTACGATGGTATTGGTGTACCGCTATTTACCTTCGCGTTCGATAAACTTATCAGCAATCCGCGCAGCATCAATCTTGTAGCTGCCCGCTTCAATTTCGGCTTTTAATTTGGCGATCTTGTCGTAATCGATCTTTCGATTTGATGGGGCCGATTTTTTATCGGCCTTCTCACCATCGGGTGATTGGGCCAGCTTTTTCGACTTTCGCGCCTGAGCAATGTCAGTCACATTGTCGAGGGTCGCAGCGTCGCTCTCGAATGGAGCCATGGTGAATCCTCTTTTGCTCCCGTTGGTCACCGATTTTGAACAATCGGATGTTACCTCGGAAATCTTATTATTGTTATAGATCTTACAGGCGCCAAAGGCAACTCCTGATACCAATGGATCGGCGATCTACCGAATTTGTGGATCTATTTAGTTCACAGAAAGTCGTCAATTCTTTGTCTTTTTCGAAACCTTGTCTATAGTTTTGAGATACGTGTCAAAAAATAGGTCGGTGCGACAGGAGCCCGTCACCCATGAATAGCAAACGAGAAGTTAAAAAAGTACTAATTGTCGACCCGAACGCAGAGCAATCGGTGCGTTTGGCCCATCAACTCCAATTCATTGATTTTGATACGAAAGTATTCAGCTCAGCGGAAATGGTGGAGTCGATTCCCGTGGTTTCGGAGTTCCAGGCAGTTCTGGTCGCGAACTTTCACGGCATCGTCGATTGGGTAGCCCGATTGAAAGCCAAACACGAGGGCTGCCCACCGTTTGTATTGCTGTTAGGCAATCAGCCGGCGGACATCAGCCAGAAAGAGATTGAAAGTAATTTCATCGGCTGTTTGAAAGACGAGATCCGCCACGCCGCTCTGTCGGACATATTGCACCGCGCCGAAGTCCGGGGCAGTGCCAATACTGAGGTGCCGAAAGAGAGCATGCAGAATCCGGAACTGTTCCGAAGCCTCGTGGGCAACAGCAGAGCCATCGTTCGGGTCCGAAAGATGATCGATCAGGTGGCGCCTACCGAGGCCACAGTGCTGATCTTGGGGGAGTCCGGAACCGGTAAGGAAGTGGTGGCGCGAAACATTCACTATTACTCGAACCGGCGCAGCAAGCCATTTGTACCGATTAACTGTGGAGCCATCCCCAGCGAATTGCTTGAAAGTGAGTTATTCGGCCATGAAAAAGGCTCTTTTACAGGGGCGGTCGGTTCGCGTGAGGGGCGATTTGAGCTGGCCGAAGGCGGCACCATCTTTCTCGATGAAATCGGCGATATGCCTTTGTCGATGCAAGTGAAGCTGCTTCGCGTTATCCAAGAGCGTTCGTTTGAGCGAGTCGGCAGCAACAAGAGTATTAAAAGTGACGTGCGCATTGTCGCTGCAACTCACCGTAACCTTGAGCAACTGATAGAGGACGGGAAGTTTCGTGAGGATCTGTTTTATCGCCTGAATGTCTTCCCGGTGGAGATGCCGCCTCTGAACAGCCGTGCCGAAGACCTGCCGTTGTTGGTGAACGAGCTGATCACACGCCTGGAGCACGAGAAGAAGTCTTCTGTGCGCCTGACACCGGCTGCCATGATGGCGTTGTGTAACTACGACTGGCCCGGCAATGTTCGTGAACTTGCGAATCTAATGGAGCGGATGACAATCTTGCACCCCTATGGGGTAGTGGACGCAGGGGATCTTCCGTCCAAACTCGCCCC
>CALFBL010000249.1 GCA_937951695.1 uncultured Granulosicoccaceae bacterium
GCTGCCTCGCGAATGATTCTTGAGAGCCCGATCATGGGCAAAGGCTTCAAAGCATTTCCGAAACTAAAGCAGAAATACACCGAACAGTTTGTTGTCGAATCCGATCCGCACAGTATGTATCTGTATTTGGGCAGTCAGATGGGGTTGCCTGCCGTGGTGTTGTTTGTGTACATCATGATGTTCATGGTGTGGATGGGTTTCCGGATTTCGCGCGGCGAAGTTGATCGGTTTTCCCGGTCGATCGGAATCGGCGGCGCAGCCGCACCGGTGTGTTACGCGGTGGTATGTATCTTCGGCTCTCGTGCGGTGAATGCCAATTTCACCATTTATTTCTGGACCTACTTCATCGTTCTGGGCGTGCTGTACCGCGATCTCATTCTGAATCCGGTCGCCGCTAACAGTAATCGAGGCAAAGCCAAGCGTAAAAACGCGTTTGTTGCCAAAGCTCAACGTCTCAAAGAGCAAGCGGTTGCCGGATCTGAACCGCTCCACACCCGTGCGGACGATGTGGTCGCCCGGCCTCTTCGCAAGAGTGCAGGGCGCCGTTTCAAAAAATCTCGACAGCCGGGTTCAAGCCAACCCCGAAGAAGCGCTCGGAGTAGGGCTGATCGTAACGCGGCCGGTGTCACATCCTCTCGAACTGACACAGCTGATCAGGGCCCTGTGAGCGCCGGCGAACAGCACAAAAACCACCGATTAACCCGACGCGCGCAGCGCCGCTTCACCAAAAACCGGCTCAGCTCTGGCCGCAATCGGTAGACTCCCCCCGGTAAAATAGTAACGATTTTTAGGAACATCGGGGCTGGTAACTCGGTCTACACTCCTATAACGTAGTTATTCGGCGCAAAATCATGAGTTGTGAGTCACTGCACGGTTGCAGTTTCACCGCTTTGACCCTATTGATCTGGGGTATGAAATTTGCGGTTGAATTCCTGCACTGGTCCATGTTGCATCCATGGTACAGGGCAGTAGAATAACTGCTCGTAAACTAGAGATGGAACGCCTCAGCAGGCATCGCCGATGAGTGAAAAAGATCAAGAGCACGAAGGGTCCGCGGTAGTTGAAGAAACGCGCCCGAAACTTGCAAAGCCACCGCTGTATCAAGTGGTCTTGCTAAACGACGACTACACCCCCATGCATTTTGTGGTGGAGGTGTTGCAGGTGTTTTTCAGGATGGATTATGAAAAAGCCAATCAGGTTATGCTGCATGTGCATCAAAGAGGGAAGGGAGTTTGCGGTGTGTTTACTCGCGAAATTGCCGAAACCAAAGTTGCACAAGTCAATCAGCATTCCCGAGAAAGCAAGCACCCGCTGATGTGTGAACTGGAGGAAGCCGATTGAGGTAGGGGTATACGCCTTTTGATGCCGAATCTCGAAATAACTGTCTGTCAACGGAATACAAAGAGCCAATAATGCTTAGTAAAGAGCTGGAAATTACTCTCAATAACGCCTTTAAAGAGGCGAGAAGCCGACGCTTTGAGTTCATGACCGTCGAACACTTGTTATTGGCACTGATTGACAATCCCACTGCGGCTCAAGTGCTGCGAGCCTGCGGGGGAGATCTCGACACTTTGCGTGACGAGCTCGACAGCTTCGTCGAAGACAACACACCGTTACTCGACGAGAACGACTCCCGCGAAACACAGCCGACACTGGGTTTTCAGCGGGTGTTGCAACGCGCCGTGTTTCACGTACAGAGCAGCGGAAAAAAGGAGGTGACCGGTGCGAATGTTCTGGTGGCTATTTTTGGCGAGCAGGATTCGCAAACCGTTTACTTGTTGAACAAACAAGGCATCACTCGTCTCGACGTGGTGAATTACATCTCTCACGGAATCGCCAAAAACTCACAGGAAGAGCAGGAAGACACCGAAGAGAGCTCGGGTGAGTTTGTCGGGGAAGAGGGTGAAGCAGACGCCCGTCCCTTGGACAAATTCGCCACAAATCTGAACGCAAAAGCGCTGGCCGGCGATATTGATCCGCTGATTGGTCGCGACCATGAAGTTGAGCGCGCCTCCCAGGTACTGTGTCGACGTCGTAAGAACAATCCATTGTTGGTCGGTGAAGCGGGTGTAGGTAAAACTGCCATCGCTGAAGGGCTGGCGAAGCGCATCGTTGAAGGCGAAGTGCCTGACGTGTTGCTCGAGTGCGTTATCTATTCTCTCGATCTGGGCGCGTTGGTCGCCGGCACCAAGTACCGTGGTGATTTTGAAAAGCGCCTGAAAAGCATCCTGAATCAATTGAAGAAAGAAGACGGTGCCGTTCTGTTTATCGATGAGATCCACACCATCATCGGTGCCGGGGCTGCGTCTGGTGGGGTGATGGATGCATCGAACCTGATAAAACCCATGCTGGCTTCAGGCGAACTCAAATGCATTGGCTCAACGACGTACCAGGAGTACCGTGGTATTTTTGAGAAAGATCGGGCCTTGGCTAGACGTTTCCAGAAAATCGATGTGATTGAGCCGTCGGTCGATGAGACCTTTGAGATTCTGAAAGGCTTGAAGTCTCGCTACGAAGAATTCCACGACGTAAAGTATTCCTCTAAAGCGCTTCGAACCGCAGCCGAGCTCTCGGGCCGCTATATCAACGATCGTTACTTGCCGGATAAAGCCATCGACGTTATCGACGAGGCTGGTGCGAGTAATCGGGTAAAGAACGCGGGCAAGAAAAAGAGCTCTATCTCCGTGAAAGACATCGAGGCGATTGTGGCAAAAATTGCGCGCATTCCTGAGAAAAACGTCTCTGCGACTGATATGGATACTCTCAAAACATTATCGCGTGACTTGCAGATGATGGTGTTTGGTCAGGATGAAGCCATTGATGCGTTATCAACGGCTATCAAAATGTCACGCTCGGGTCTTGGCCCTGCAGACAAACCCATCGGTAGCTTCATGTTTGCAGGCCCAACCGGTGTGGGTAAAACCGAAGTAACCCGCCAATTGGCTAGCGTGTTGGGCATTGAGCTAATTCGATTCGACATGTCCGAGTACATGGAGCGACACACCGTGTCTCGTTTGATTGGCGCGCCTCCAGGTTACGTCGGCTATGATCAAGGTGGTTTGCTGACTGATGCGGTTATTCAAACGCCTCATTGCGTGGTGCTGCTTGATGAAATCGAAAAAGCGCACCCCGATGTCTTTAACTTGCTGTTGCAAGTGATGGATCACGGCACATTGACCGACAACAACGGTCGTAAAGCCGACTTCCGTAACGTGATTCTGATTATGACCACGAATGCGGGCGCTGAATCCATCTCACGCAGCAACATGGGTTTTACCGTTCAAGACAATTCAGAAGACGGTATGAAAGCGCTGAACAAAATGTTCACTCCGGAATTTCGCAACCGTATGGACGCGATCATCTCGTTCAAGCCGCTGGATAAGTCGATCATCTTGAACGTTGTTGACAAATTCATCATCGAGCTCGAAGCTCAGCTGGAAGAGAAGAACGTGTCTATCGACTTCAACGCTGAAGCGAAGGCTTGGTTGGCCGAGCACGGCTTCGATGCGAACATGGGTGCACGTCCAATGGCTCGTTTAATTAACGAGACCATCAAGAAAAACTTGGCTGACGAAATACTGTTTGGTTCGCTGTCGCGCGGTGGGCGCGTTCGGGTGAAGCTAAATGACGAAGGCGAAGCACTCGCCTTCGACTTCGAGCCGCGCGAACGAAAAGAACAGCAAACTATTCAGAACTAGCGGGAGCGATACGTTATACGACCTTTAGTGAGGTCGTATGGCGTCATTTGCACGGTAACTTTGTCACCGGTCAGTATGCGGATATAGTGTTTACGCATCTTGCCGGATATATGAGCGGTCACGACGTGGCCGTTCTCCAGTTCGACACGAAACATGGTGTTAGGGAGGGTGTCTACGACAACGCCTTCCATTTCAATCGGTTCTTCTTTGGCCATCCAAATCGGTTCAGCAGAGAATAATTAACCATTATGGTCATAAATTCCGTCCATGCAAGCTAAAGTAGGGTCTGGCACTACTTAAAGTTGGAGAAATCTGCTGAATATGTCTTTATTGCCCCCCGCACGCGATGTATGAGACCAGCCTGCTAAGGCCAAAAACCAGCGGCCGGTTCTCGTCCCTGATGGACCTCTATGAGCAGAACTACATGCTCGTGCGGGTGCTGATACCCGAATTGCGCGAGTTGGAGGGAGGGGTGTTTCGGTCCAGAGTACCAGGCTGTATGTGTCTCGAGCTCTCACAGGTCACCAACGCCAAGTACACCAGCACCTTTAATCTCACCTATCGGTTCAGCTCGGAATTGCGCTACGCTCGGGAACCTGACCTGACACTGCGGCTGTACCACGATGCTCGCATCTGTGAG
>CALFBL010000250.1 GCA_937951695.1 uncultured Granulosicoccaceae bacterium
AGCCTGAAGACGAACAGCCACAAGCGCTGGAACACCTCGGGACACCACCGGTGTGGTTACACAACACCTACGCCCATATCATCAAGCGACATCTGGCGGGCAGCCTTCCGCACGCGCTGCTGCTGGTCGGCCAGTCGGAACTTGGTAAACGCTGGTTGGCCGAATCGTTGGTGCTGACTCTGTCGTGTCGCCAAGCAAAGTGCTCGAACACACGGATGGCCTGTGGTCAATGCGCATCCTGTGTGCAATTAAAGGCTGGAACCTCAGCTGAGTTTCGTTATCTTCGACCGGTTGGAAAAAGCCAAACCGTAAAAATCGATCCAGTCAGAGACCTCGTGAATTGGTTGCACCTTTCGGCGGGTGAGGATCGTTATCGAATTGCTTTGATCGCGGGCGCTGACACGCTGAATCACAGCGCAGCTAACGCGTTGTTGAAAACGCTGGAAGAGCCGGCGCCGCGAAGCTTGTGTTTACTGGTGGCTGACAAGCCTGCGCAATTACCAGCAACGGTGCTCAGCCGATGTCAGAAGCTGCCCATGGCGGTGCAGGATCGCAACGCTGCCATCGACTGGTTGTCGACGCAATTGTCCAAGGGCGTAAACGCTGCCAGTGCCCTGGATGCGGCAAAAGGGGCTCCGCTACGCGCTGTACGCGAATCCCAGCCGGACTTTCTATCGCAACAGAAGTTGATCGATGCGGCCTGGTGGAACCTATTGCTGCACAAGCGCAGTGTGGGCGCGATTGTCGAGACGTTACGAGATGTCCCGCTGCCCGTCTGTTTGTCGCGGTTCATGAGTCTCAGCGCTGCTGGCATTCGTCATCGGCAGGGGGTCGGTGACTTTTCAGCGGTGAAGATCGACTCTGAGGAACAATTGGCAGCCCTGAGTCGCCTTGATAGTGTGCAGTGGTTCACAATTCACGATCAACTTCAGCGATTGTACCGAATCGACAGCGCCAGCTTCAAGACACAGACTGTGCTTGAGGGTTTCTTTGCCGATACCCGAGGTAAGATTAATCGCTGAGACTGTGGCCCATGACCACCGAGACCCGTAAAGGCATCATCGCATTTTCCATCACCGATCGCGGTGCACTCTATTCCTCCTACATGCAGTATGTGACTAACGGCGGTGTATTTGTACCCACCGCTCGTACCTACTGCATTGGCGACAAGGTATTTGTCTTATTGCGTGTGATGAACGACAGTACGCCGCAAGCCATCGAAGCTGAAGTTGTCTGGGTAACGCCTCCGGGCGCTCAGGGTAATAAGACTCCAGGCATTGGCGTTCAATTCAGTGATGCCAATAAGGGCGCTGCCAAGAGCATCATTGAACAGCACTTAGGCGGCACGCTGCAATCGGAACGCCAGACGCAAACCATGTAACTTCTGCCGGCGCGGCGGCTGTACTGTCACGAGTGTTGGCGGTGTCTGCTATCATCGGGCTCTTCACACAGCCCGTTGAGAACCCGTTTCCATGAGTAAGACGACAGCGGTTGAACGCCCTAACCGACGCCCCAGTGATGTCTCGGATTTGGTGTACGTGGCCGACAGTGAGACTCATGGCTTAGGCATGTTCGCAGCGGTCGATATCAAGAAAAATACCTTAATCGGTGAGCTGCTGGGCACCCCCACCCGCGAAGACGGCACCTACGTGTTATGGCTGACCAAGAAGCTCGGCCTGGAATTAAAAAACGATCTGCGATTCATCAATCACGGCAAAAAGCCCAACTGTGAGCTTTCCGACATCGATGTGGTCACGGTTCGTGCTATCAAAAAAGACGAAGAGTTGCTGCACGATTACGGATGGTAGCTAGGGTTGCTATCGGCTGTGCGCTGTTGCTCGCAGTCATCGCCTGCAGTTCTGAACCCGATGTGTCTGATGGTATCAATTGGCAGGGCCCAACCATGGGCACGCAGTGGCACATCACGATTGGCGCCCGGAGCGAATCAATCGTTACAAACGCGAGCGCGGCTTTACGTCAACAAGTAGAAACTGAACTAACCCGCATTAATGGGTTAATGTCCACCTGGGACCCGGATTCCGAATTGTCCCGCTTTAACAAACTGCGATCTACCGACCCCATTATTCTGCACGCCGATACCCTTACCGTGTTGGAGCAGGCGTTGCGTGTGGCTGAGGCCACTGATGGCGCTTATGACGTCACTCGCGGGGCTGTGTTTGATCTTTGGGGGTTTGGGGCGGACGATGCACCACAGGTAGCACCCTCGACGCACGCTCTCAGTGATGCGCTGTCACGTGGCGGCTGGCGTTCAATCCGCATCGATGATAGCGCCGTCAGCAAAGCGCTGGCGGATCTGACGATCGATTTATCGTCGTTGGCGAAAGGATTTGCCGTGGATCAACTGGGCGAGTTGCTGGAAGACAACGGTGTCGAGCACTACGTGGTGAACATCGGCGGCGAGATTCGAGCCCGCGGAGAACGATCTGAGAACACCGCATGGCGCATTGGCATTGAACGTCCCGACACGACGGTGGAGACTGGGCTGGTCTTGCGCGATGCCAGTCTAGCCACTTCGGGCAGTTATAGAAACGTTCGCCTGATTGATGGAGAACGGGTGCCACATCTGATTGACGGGCGTACGGGCATGCCCGTCAGTCACAATCTGGTGGCGGTAACGGTGTTGCACGACACCACACTGCAGGCCGATGCCTGGGCCACCGCGTTCATGGTCATCGGCGGCGATGCAACCCAACACATGCTCAAGGAAAACGAGCTGGCGGTACAGCTGACGTATCTGGATGAACCGGACGACTCCAGCGTCCCCGATAGAGCGTCATTTTCCGTCTGGCACAGCGCCTTATGGAAGCGCTACACAACGCTCTCAGAGAACTGATCGCCTGCTGGATCACTTGTTGCATCAGTGCCAGTATCGATCGTCATTGATACGAGCTTAAGTGGTCCGACTATGGGCGTAGTGCAGGGCGCGAGTCCTTCCCAACAAGTGTCTGCGGCAAGCAATCGCGCGACCCAATCGCTGGCACGCATTGCTGGCCGTTGGTTGCAGTGGCAGTGCCAACTGCTCAGTCAAGTGCATTTTGCTGCCATTGTGGACGTCACGGACCTCAACAGCGGCTCGGGGATTCATTCCAAAACAATCATCCATGCCGTAGGAGCTGCAAGGGTGCCGCTGATCGCGCTGGGTTCGGCGGATGATCACGTGCAGAAAACCGCTCGCGGGGTGACTTACTGGCAAGTGCCGGTGACGCTTGCCGGGCGATCACTGTGCGTGCTTGTACACATCGCCCAATTCAATAAAGCCGAACGCGATGCCGCTGACCAGTTACTGCGCTGGGGTGCGCTCAATCTTGCCGCATGGTTTGCCGACGGGCTTAACGAGCACGCCTCCGATTCACCGGCTCAGGTAACGCCGTCAATTCCTCCGTTACGCGTGATGTTGAAAGAGCAAACACTGGAGTACGCAGCGGCGCGCTGGGTGGACGATTTACAGCGTCGCACCCCGGCGGTGCGAATCAGTGTGGGTTGGTACGACGGTGGCCGAACGTGTCTATTGGCTGTATCGGGTGTACCCGCTTTGGATGTGCGGCGCACTTTCCCGCGCGCGTTGATTTCAGCCTTTGACGAATGCGTGGCGGCGGTGTCACCGATTGTTTATCCGTCGGATACAGCTTCGACCATGGAGACGATCGCGCATCAACGGTTGCATCAAGGGTTTGGTGAGCATCGAATTTTGTCGATACCTCTGGTGCACGATGGGCAGGCGGTAGGTGCGTTGTTGATGGAGTTTAAACTCGCTTGCGCAATCGATGAACGAATCAACGCAGTGTTGGATGAAGTGGCGTTAGCCACACCTGTGCTGATGACAGTAAGTGAGCGTAAGACTGGCGTGGCACGGTTTTTCAAGCGCCGGTTGCGACGCACTTGGCGGGCGTTGGTACAACCTGCGACGCCCATACAGCACGCACTGAGAGTTAGCGTCGGTGCAGTGGCGTTCGTGGCGTTGTTTTTTCCATTCCCCGACACCGTCAGTGTTCACGGCAACATTCAAGGCTCGGATCGTCAAGTGTTATCGGCCCAGTACGAAGGATTTCTAAGCTCTGCGTTAGCTCGCGCGGGAGATCAGGTGAAGGCTGGTCAGGTGCTGGCGCAGTTTGACCATTCGCGATTGCAGTTAGAGCGCGATACCTGGGTCAGTGAGCTAACGCGCCTCGACGCAGCTCTTGTGCAGGCTATGTCGACACGCGATCGTGCTGTCATTGGTCGGCTACGGGCTGAACAAACCGCCGCACGCGCCGAGCGTGAACTAATCGATCTTAAAATTACGCAAGCTGACATTGTGTCTCCGATTGATGGAATCCTGGTCAGCGGGGATTTGGATGAGCGTTTGGGCTCCTCGGTAGCGGCGGGTGAGTCGTTGTTTCAAATCGCCTCATTAAATAACTACACATTGCAGCTGGAGGTCCCCGAACGCTACGCGGCCCAAGTGACTCAGGGTTCTGGCGGCACCATGAGGTTCGCAGCCTTTCCGTCTGATTCGTTTGCGTTTTCGATTGATTCGTTTGTACCGGTGGCCGTATCGAAAGAGGGCGAGAACGTATTTCGTTCAGAGGCGAGCTTGCTCGGTGATGCTGCGGCCATACGTCCGGGCATGAGCGGTGTGGCCAAAATTGATTTGGGCACGCGTTCCGTGCTTCGCCGGGCTATCGATTTTCTGCAGACCCGACTGCGCTATTGGTGGTGGGCAATCGGTGCTTGAATCAGAACCGTTTTTACAGTGGGAGCGACTGAAAGCGTTGTCCCCAATGATCGCCTCACACGTGTTCTGGCAAGCGCGACGACAACGCGGTGCCATCTGGTACGTGTTGCATAATGAGGCAACGGGTGAGCACGCCCGCTTTAATGCAGCGGCTCACGCCATAGTTTCCAGGCTCGATGGCGAACGCACACTTGCGGTAATACTTGATGAGGTTAATGCGCGGCCTGATGCACGTTGCGATTCATCGGTACTCATTCAACTGATGGTGAAACTACAACGCCTCGGCGCGTTGGAGGATGTGGATTTTATTAACCCTGCGTTGCTGCGACAAGAACACCGGGCGCGCCATCAACAAGGTCGGGTTAAACGCTTACTAAATCCCTTGGCCATTCGTTTTAACCTGTGCGATCCAGATCGGTTTTTGTCGAAAATAGCGCCTGCGTTCTCGTTTGTGTTCTCGGTCACGACTCTCTGGGTATGGACTCTGGTTGTGGTGCTTGCCTTGTTACAAATGCTCAGCGGGTGGAGCGATATATCAACAGAATTTGTAACCCGCACATTACGGTTGGAAACGCTGTGGTGGTTTGCCCTGTTGTATCCGATGATGAAATTGTTGCATGAGTTTGCGCACGCGCTGTGCGTGAAGCACTGGGGTGGCCAAGTACGCGAAGTGGGCGTGTCTTTATTGCTGCTTATACCGGTACCTTACGTTGATGCCTCCGATGTGCACATGGCGCATACCCGGCGGCAACGCATGTTATTAACCGCTGCCGGCATGGGCGTTGAAGTGTTTGTGGCCTCGTTCGCTTTGTTGCTGTGGTTCTGGGTGGACCCAGGCTATTTTCGTGATGCGCTATTTTCCGTGTTTGTTATCGGCTGGCTAACAACATTGTTGTTTAACGCCAATCCGTTGTTGAAGTTCGACGGCTACTATTTGTTGCAGGATGCGCTGGATATACCTAATCTTGCGGCTCGATCCTCGGTCTGGTTAACGGTTCAGTTCAATCAACATGTGTTGGGACTTACCCAGCTGACAAAGCCTGCAGTCACACCCAGTGAGGGTCGATGGCTAACCGTGTACGGACTAGGTGTGATGGTGTATCGCCCGTTGTTAACGATCACGATAATCGTGTTTCTCTGGCGTGCTTACCCCGTACTGGGCATGGTGTTGGCAGCGTTCGCGATAGTACACCAATGGCTGTGGCCGATGATCAAAGCGCTGCGGTGGTTATTCACCTCCACCGATTTGCAAGGTCAACGGGCAAGAGCGCTTGCACTGACCTTCTGTTTTGTCTGCGCTTTGGCAACGTTGCTGCTGGTGCCGGTGCCATCCTCAACCCGGGTGCAGGGCATAGTTACGGCCTCGGAACAAAGTCAAGTGTTTTCAACCAGTGAGGGTGTGATTCAACAGATCCATGTCGCGGCCGGTGCGTCTGTGACGCAAGGTGATGTGCTACTGACGTTGGTGAATCCATCCTTACATCGAGATCTGCAACGTATCGATGCGGTTATCGCAGAGCTCGATGCCAAACAAATCGCCGGTCTGCAGCACACGGCTGTGAACGATTCCATGGCTTCTGTCGCGTCGGCTGAGCATGCGACAATAGCAGCTGAACGTCAACGCCTGCAAGCGCGGCGGGATGAGTTGTTACGACGTAGTGAGGCCTTGCGTGTTAGCGCAAAACAGGCAGGAATATTTGCTCCAGAAGACGACAACTTACTGCTCGGTCGTTACATCGAACAAGGCCAGCGGGTCGGCTACTTGGTCAACGGTACAGACTGGACGGTACGTACCTTGGTGCCTGAGACGCGCGCAGCGGAACTTCGAGCCGGTATACAAGATGCGTCGGTGCGTTTGGCGCAATCCATAAATACCGTTATTCCGGCGACGTTGTTGCGCCATACCCCAGCGGTCACCCGCCAGTTACCCAGTGCCGCGTTATCGCAATACGGTGGAGGAACGGTGGTGACAGACCCGTTTGACACCACCCATCAGACAGCGCTGGAGAACCTGTTTGAGCTGGAACTGGTGTTACCCAGTGATACCAGCGTGGCGGGTTTGGGACAGCGCGCGTTGGTGCGTCTGGAGCATCCGGCAGAGCCACTGTTGTCCCGAATTTGGCGAGCATCACGCACCCTTTGGTTAACCCGGACACAAGCATGGACGTAGAGCGCGCCCTCAAGGGGTTTACGGTGGTGACGTTTGTACTGATGGTTGCTTCGATAGCGTTGCTGGTTGTTTTCAACGATACCGTGTCGAATGCTGATTCGAACCTCGACACAGCCGCTGGACCGGTGGTTGTTGCTGGCGAAGCACCGGCAGGTATCTCTACATCGGTTCTGGACGAGGCACCTCAAGTAAAGGCACAGGCTGCACCGCCAGTGTTGCGAAGCGCCTTACCCAGGGAGCACTTGCACCCTGAACCATCTTCAACAAAACGCGCAATACCCAAAGCGTTGCAGCGGCGTTGCCGGCAAGACATCATGCAGAGTCTTGAGGATCTGCAAACCCGTATGCGCGAACGGATTGATATCACTGAGCGCTATGCTTTAAGTGCTCAACGAGCAACACTGCGAGATAAGTTTAACGCCTGTTAGGTGCCTGGAACCCCGCAGTTGTCGCCAACGCATTGACAGAATAGTCGCTTTGCTCGGGTGCGGGTGACATTTGTGTGTAACTGAGGTTAAATGCACCTCCTGCGAGCAGTCTGAGGGTACACACAATGGAATATTGGGAAGCGTTTCAGGAGTTCGAATTCTCAAACGAGACCTTGGTTGTCGTTGGTGGACTGCTGGTGTTTATTGCTGCGTTGCAGATCATCAAGAGCAGCATGAAGTTGGCTTTTTGGGTCTTGCTGGCGGCCGTGGGTGGCTGGGGCGCAATCTACGGCTACGACCGATCAGCGGTGCGTTTACCCGACGATCTCATCGACGATGCCCGTAACCTCGCAGGCTCTGGCGGGTTAACGGACAGTATGATGCAGGCGTTGTGTCTGAAAGTGATTGACGAGCAACGAAACTCGGCTTCACTGTGGTTCGAGCCAGACAAAGCCAACACATCGCTTGCGCGTGTTTTGTACCCGCTAACCGCTGGCCAGGCGCAACTTCAGATAATCGATTTCAATATCTATCGTGACATCAATCATAAAGTCGAACACTTCGACCACTCGTTGGGGCTTTAGATCGTAATGATTTGCCAGTTGTACGGCCATGTCACGCACGGCTGTTTCCCGGTCCTTTCGAACAATGTACTGCAGCATCTGGCTTCGATCCCCACCGGTTGCCCGAAACGCATCGGGCTGACTTTGAAACTTGGATTCAGCCACCAACTTGCCTAAATTGACCCGCTCCATGATGGTCAGCAGGCTGCCCACATCGCTGGTCACCGTTTCACCGAAGGTGGATTCATCGGTGCAATTTTCGCAGGCCCGGCTAATCCACGCGAGGTAGAAATCTTTAATGCGACTTCCTGCACGGCTGGGCATGATTTCAACAGGATTGTCAGGGGGTTCACGTTGCAGTACCTGAACCACCGCGGATACATCAGTGAACGCGTCCTGTTCGGCAAACGCAAAGCGCCCCAATTCGGCGTGTTGTCGCTCCACCAGCCCCAATTCGTAGTCCAACAATGAGATATCGGGTTGTCGGGGCATCAACCCAGGTGAGTAGATGGGATTGTTGACCGGAAATCGGCTGCGCTTTTTCAGCGCTATCACAATTTCATTGGCGAGAATATCCAGCCCGGGCCGGATGGATCCTGCAAGATCAAGACTGGGGTGGCTGGCTGCTGTCATAGGCGCTAAGTGTAGCAAAGCGTTGCTGCGGCGGTCGGCATGGCAGTGGTATTCTATGCGCCATGAAAGCCCACAACGAACACGACGATGC
>CALFBL010000251.1 GCA_937951695.1 uncultured Granulosicoccaceae bacterium
GGAAGTGGTGATGCCCGGTGCGGATCCGAATCAAGCACTGCCCGAGAATACGACGCCGGGAAAGCTCACCGTGCAGCTCAGTGGTACGGCTACCACGAACAACGATACGGCCTTGCAGATATCGCCGCAAACCCTCGACACCGGTCTAATCGAGATTGGTCAGTCGACTACGGAAACCGTGACCATGACCCACGGCGGT
The DNA here is from genome assembly GCA_937951695.1 of uncultured Granulosicoccaceae bacterium. Classification (GTDB taxonomy): domain Bacteria; phylum Pseudomonadota; class Gammaproteobacteria; order Granulosicoccales; family Granulosicoccaceae; genus Granulosicoccus. The sequence goes on from CALFBL010000251.1 coordinate 200, forward strand.
GGACCAAACTCCGCCGTTATACAAATCAATGAAGTGGAAATTTTTGGTACCAACCCATCCGAATATACTGTGGACTTTACCGGTTTCACCACCTTGGCTCCGGGCGATGAAATAACCACGCAAGTCACCTTTACCCCGCAAACGCCTGGGAAAAAATCAGCCGGACTGCGCATGAACATCGAGGGCTTGACAGCCCCCGTTGTTATGACTTTCAGAGGAGAATCGCGCTTTCCGTTTACCAGTGACTTGTTGCCCTCGGTAGATAACCTTCAATTCGGGCAGTCCTTGGCGGGGCAGGCGACGACAAAATCGATCACGCTCACCAACGATGGCGAACCGAGCGCCCCGGTGGTCAATATAAATTCGTTTCAAATCAGCGGACAAAGCGCTAACTCATTCAGTTCCAACTTTACCCAGACCGCGTTGGAGCCAGGCGAATCGGTGACCTTTAGTGTCACTTTGGCAGCGGCAGCAGTTGGTTTCAGTCAAGCAACGGCGACGATTGAACACGATGGAAACAACGACGACATTATGCTCAATATGGAAGGCACAAAAATCGCTCAAGGGTCTGTGCCAATCACCTTTACGACCAGCGAAGTGAAGGGTATGAACATCGATCGCGGTACTGCCGCTCAGTTCGGCCCCGACGGTAAACTGTACGTCACTGAGATTATTGGGGTTATCAAGGTCTACAACGTGGTGCGCCAGGGCAAGAACAACTACCTGGCCACGCTTGAGAACACCATAAATTTGGTAGCACAAACCCCCAACCATAACGACGATGGCACTAATGCAAATTTAGTCAACAATCGTTTGGTCACGGGGATCAAAGTCACTGGAACTGCGGCCAATCCGATTATCTATGTGGCGTCCAGCGATCCGCGCCAGGGCGCAGGACCATCAGGAAACGATTCTGGCCTGGATACCAACTCCGGTATTTTGCACCGCTTAACCAAGAACGGTAACAACTGGAGCAAGAAAGATCTGGTGCGAGGCTTACCTCGTTCGGAAGAGAACCATGTACCCAATGGTATCGTGATTGACGGCGACACTTTGTACATCACCATCGGTGGTCACACCAACCAGGGTGCCCCGTCCAACAACTTCGCCTTCACACCCGAGTACGCCTTGAGTGGCGCGGTGCTGGAAATTGATTTAGGCGCGATTGGCAACAACACTTACGATCTGCCAACGCTCGACGATGAAGACCGAGCGGGCGTAAACGATGCGAACGATCCGTTCGGTGGCAACGACGGTAAGAACCAGGCCATACTCAATCAGAACAGCCCAGTGAAAGTGTTCGCTACGGGGTATCGCAATGCTTACGATCTGGTAAAAACAACCAGCGGCAATATGTACACCTTTGACAATGGCCCGAACCCACCGTGGGGTGGCGCGCCGGTGGGTAACTGTTCCGGTCAAGTAAGCGAGGGCGGTGAATTCAGACCCGATCAATTGCATCTGGTTGAAAAGGGTTCCTTCGGTGGTCACGCTAACCCAACTCGTGGCAACAAAAACAATACCTTCAATGCGTCTAACCCGCAGTCGCCTATTGTCGGGCCTGCCTGGTCGCAGAACTGCAATTACAAAAGTGGTGGTGAGGGCGATGGAGCATTAACGACCATTCAAGGCTCTACCAACGGAATGGATGAATACACGGCCAGTAACTTTTTTGGCCAGATGACGGGCAACTTGGTGGTGGCCTCGTTTAACAAGAAGGTGACCCGAATTGAACTCACCGCGAACGGCAAAGGCGTCAAGGGTAAGCAAGTGCTGAAGGCAAACTTCGGTTCCGCTCCGCTGGATATTTTTGCCCAAGGTGATAACGATCCGTTTCCCGGCACCATTTGGGTGGTGGATTTGTTGGAAGACACCATGACTGTGTTGGAGCCAGGTGACTACTGAGGCTGACTGTTGACGAACCCCTTCAATGCTGGCCGTTGTTGAAACCTCTCACGATGTGATTGGTTCGAACATGACGAGCAAGGCACGATCGGGCGGAACTCAGTTTAAACTGGGCCAGTAAACTGGGCCAGTTGAGTGGGGACGGGTTTGGAAGGCCCGCCTCTAGCGCACCGGGGCAGGCCAAAAACAAGAGATTAGCGTTCAACCCCAGCGAACTGGGGCAGTTCTAACTCAGTTGGACGAACTTGGACAGTGACAGGTTTTTCGAAACGCCCACCACAAGCCAGCGTTGACTACTCAGCGGGTTGAGCGTGGTACGCTCCCCCGGGCGATGAGTCTTAGCTACAAACCAGCCACAGCCAAACAGTATTTAAAGCGCCATGATCCGGTCATGGCGGATTTAATTCAGCGCGTTGGCCACTTCAACATTGAAACCGAATTCGAACTCAGCCCGTTCGAAGCGTTGTTGCGGGCCATCGTGTATCAGCAGCTGCACGGTAGAGCTGCTGCGACGATCCACGGCCGAGTGCTGGCTTTATTCCGTGGCGGGGTGACGCCCCGCAAACTACTCAATCGTGAGGATGACACGCTGCGAGAAGCCGGGTTGTCTCGTAACAAAATCATGGCGGTACAGGATCTTGCCGCCAAAACGCTCGCTGGCACCGTTCCCGATCTGGACACACTACACACACTCACCGACGACGAGATCGTTGAACGCCTGACGACGGTACGTGGTGTGGGTCGCTGGACGGTGGAGATGATGCTGATCTTCAAGCTGGGTCGAGCGAATGTGTTGCCGGTGGCAGACCTGGGGGTTCGAAAAGGTTATCAACTGGCCTATAACACCGATGAGCTACCCACAGCTGCTGAATTGAACGCTGCTGGAGAGAGCTGGTCGCCGTATCGCTCGGTGGCCAGTTGGTATCTATGGCGAGCAACCGATGAGATCGATTGGCAGGCGAACCCATCGATTGTTCACTCCGACGATGTCCTCGGTTAATGGATTCGATGTCACCATCCAGGGCCACAGAATTCTGGCGCGGCGCGCGCGCCACCTTGCCAATGATCGTTGGTGCTATTCCGTTTGGGGTGTTGTTTGGCGCGATCGCTGTCAATGCCGGATTATCCGTCGCAGCGACCCTGGGCATCAGTTTGATTGTGTACGCGGGTTCTGCCCAATTTGTTGCAGCGGGACTGGTGGCAAGCGGTGCTGGCGTCGGTGTGATTGTGCTGACCACCTTCTTCGTCAATCTTCGTCACGCACTTTATTCAGTGTCTTTCATCCCGTACCTGAAACATCTGCCACAACGTTGGTTAATTGCGTTGGGGTTCTGGTTAACGGACGAGACCTATGCCGCGGTGATAACCCGATATCGCGCCTCGGAACGAGAAGCGGAGGGGGGTCCCAATAAGCACTGGTTTCAGCTGGGTTCGGCCATAGCGATGTACAGCAATTGGCAGCTGTGTACGCTGATCGGTGTAGTTGCCGGCTCGCGACTCGATGGCATGGGTGAATGGGGTCTTGAGTTTGCGATCGTCGTGACCTTTATCGGTATCGTGGTGCCACTGATTCATCGCCTGCCGATGCTGGTGTGTGCGCTGGTGGCGGGTATCACCGCGCTGATGTTTCGTGATGTGCCGCATCAGTTAGGTTTAATACTGGCTTCAATA
>CALFBL010000252.1 GCA_937951695.1 uncultured Granulosicoccaceae bacterium
AACCTGCTGCACACCGCGCTGGAGAGTTTTTGGGGTTCGGTGAAAAGCTCAGCGACGCTGCACTCGATGGACGAGCCAGCCTGCGATGATGAAATTCATCGTTGCATTGAGTTTGCGCTTAAACAATGTCACGTCGAGCCCTCGCTAGCAGAACTTGAACGACCGCGCATCAAGCGATTAATCGACGATTGGCTTGCGCTTGAAAAATCTCGTGTGACAGGATTTACCGTTGAGGCCATGGAGCAGGAAAATTTGGTGGACTTGTTCGGGATCCAACTGCGGGTGATGATTGATCGTATCGATCGTCTTGATACCGGTGAGCGGATCATTCTCGACTACAAAACCGGTAGCAATAACCGTCCGTCGGAGTGGGCCAATGATCGTATCGGTAACCCGCAGCTTCCTTTGTACGCAACCATTAATTCGGATGTGGAAGGGGTGAGCTTTGCGCAGGTGGTGCAGAACAACATGAAATTTAAAGGCTTGGCGGCAGATGCAACCTGGTTGCCTCGAGTCACCACAAAGGTGTCGTCTGCCGCCGATGCACCCGATGATTGGGAGGGTTGGCGCGAGCATTGGACAGCGTCGTTAGAATTGCTGGTGGCAGAAGTGCGCGAAGGTTACGCCGCCATTACTCCCGAGGCGAAAGCTTGCGTGTATTGTGATTTAAAACCCCTGTGCCGTTATCGAGCCGATGAATTCGAGACTATCGACGAGGAAGCAACCGGTGAGTGATTCTAGGGTTACGCCCAACGCCTCTGATGCCTCTCATGAATCTGACGCACCCGGGGCGTCGGTGGCAGACAGTGTGGCGCGCGCCCGCGCGCTCGATCCGAAAACCTCCTTTATTGTTCAAGCGCCAGCGGGTTCTGGCAAAACCGAGCTGCTAACACGGCGCGTATTAACGCTATTGGCCACGGTTAACGAACCTGAAGAAATTCTTGCGATTACCTTTACCCGCAAGGCCGCCGCGGAAATGCGCGCTCGCGTGGTCGAGGCCCTGCAAGAGGCGCATACACAAGCCGTACCAGCAAACCCATTCGAGCGCGAAGGTTATAATCTGGCATCGGCTGTATTGCAGCGCGATGCCGAGCTGCAGTGGGGCCTGCTGGAGAATCCGGATCGATTACGCATGAGTACCATTGATTCATTGTGTTCGATGTTGGCGCAACAACTGCCGGTGACCTCTACGCTGGGCGGTGTAGCCAATCCGGTTGATGACGCATCGCCGCTGTATCGGGAAGCGGCACGACGTCGATTGAAAACCGGAACCGCGAATTATCGGCAACTACTGGCGACCGTGGGCAATAAGTTCGATCGTGCGGAAAACCTATTAGCGGGGATGTTGTCCACACGCGATCAATGGCTGCGCTATCGTGTTCTGTTTGAGCACGACGATCGTGCGGCACTGAGAGAGTGGCTGGAAAATCAGTTGAAAGCGTTGGTTGAGCGTGAATTGGGTGTATTTGAACGTGCTGCCCGGCAATCCGGTGTAGAGCACTTATTAAAGACTGAACTGTTGCCATTACTGAACTACGCCACCGGTGCCTTGAATCAGTTAGGCCTGATAAACCCAGAAGCAAAAGCAAGTCGAGACTTACTGGCTACGCTGACAGAGGCGCCGGCGTTAAACGCTGATAATCTGCAGGCGTGGCAGGCGATGCTCGAATGCGTGTTCACCGCTAAAGGTAAATCTTTACGCAAACGTTTTGTACGTACCGACGGTTTTCCCGTCACCAAGAAAGATGCCGCGATAGTGGGTATCAGTGAAAGTGAAGCCAGAGCTCGCAGTGATGGTATGAAGGCGTTGGTAGGCGCGCTGGAGGATTCATCGGCGCTGGTGCCCGTGATGCAAACGGTGTTGAACTTGCCAGAACCGACGTACTCCGATTCTCAATGGGCGTTGGTGGAGGAGTTGTTGACCGAGTTACCCGGGTTGGAACGATCGTTACATGCGGTGTTTGTCGACCATTCAGCCATCGATTTTATAGAAATCGCCCTGCGTGCCAAGCGTGCGCTGGGCGAAGAAGATGCCCCTACCGATTTAGCGCTGGCCATGGATCTACGCTTAAGGCATGTGCTGGTGGATGAATTTCAGGATACCTCTCGTTCGCAGTTTGAGTTGTTTCAACAACTGGTTGCTGGATGGGAGCGTGGGGATGGACGCACCTTCTTTGTGGTGGGTGATCCGATGCAAAGCATTTACGCGTTTCGGGCAGCGGAGGTCAGTCTGTTCTACCACGCCAAAGCCAACGGGATATCGACAGAGGTGGTGTTGGAGTCGCTCACTCTAACGGTCAATTTCCGCTCTTCGCCTGATGTGGTGACTTGGGTTAATGATACTTTTTCGGCGATCTTTGTACCCTCTGAAGAAGCGGATCCTGCCGTAGGAGCTATCGCTTATTCACACTCGGTTGCGAACCGTTCCAACCCGGGAGCGGTTCATGTTCACCCTTTGTTGAATCAATCGGAGGATGAAGCAGGCGATGTTGTGGCCGATCTGGTCTGCGACACCTTGTCCAGTGAGGACTATCAACATGATGCATCACGGCGTATCGCCATCCTGGTTCGATCGCGGACGGCGGCTGCGCCGATTTTTCGAGCCCTGCAACGACGTGGCGTGCAAAGTTTGTCGGTCGACATGGATTCCCTTGGTGAGCAACCGGTGGTGATGGATCTGTTGTCGTTGACGCTTGCGTTGCAGTTTCCCCACAATCGATTGCATTGGTTATCGATTCTGCGCGCGCCCTGGTGTGGCTTGTCACTGGGCGACTTACATTGTTTGACGCACGATCCGGAAGGCACTCATCGCTATCATTCGATGCTGACGTTGATCACCGACGAGATGCGCATCGCACAGTTGAGTCAGGAGGGTCGGCAACGATTAAGCAAATTTCTCGATGTTATTGGACCTGCCCATGAACGGGCTTCACGTTCGTCGTTGGTCACTTGGGTCGAAGCGGTGTGGTTGCAGTTGGGTGGGCCGATGTTGTGTCAGCGCGCGATGGATAAAAACGCCGCCGAACGCTGTTTGAAAACCCTGTATGAACTGGAAGCGCGAGGCGAGTTGTGGCAGCCGCGGGTGATGCAAAAAGCGATGGACAGGCTCTATGCGGTCACTCCCGATGACGGTTCGGCCAAAGTACACATCATGACCATGCATAAATCCAAAGGGCTGGAATTCGATACCGTCATATTGCCCAGCTTGAACCGTTCCACCCGGGGTAACGATACACCGCTGCTGGACTGGAGCGTGGTTGATGCGGACAGTGCCGGGGCATCGGCCATGTTGCTCGCGCCGATGGCAGAGCGCGGGGCAACGGCAAAAGAGAAATCATTGGGTAATCTGGTTAAATCGGTAAAGTCAGTCGGCGACGATCAGGAGACGCGGCGATTGTTGTACGTCGCTTGTACTCGGGCGGTCAGGCAGTTGCATCTGCTGGCGCAAGTGCGTGTACCAGCCGATGGTTTGCTAAAAGCGACGAATCGAAGCTTGCTCGATCCCTTGTGGCCGTGTGTGCAAGCTAGTTTTAACGCCGCAGCGGCGTCTGTTGCTGTGGAATCGGTGGATGACGATGAGTTACCGGCGAATTCAAGTGCGGCCGCATCGGCGGTACCGCCGCCATTGCTGGAACGAGTTGCCAGCGACTGGTCAATGCCAAAGTTGCCCAGTTACACGTCGCCAGCAGCTGAAGACGGCGTTGACCCGGATGACGCCACACTGTCGGTCGAGTATCTGTGGGCAGGGCGTACCGCACGAGCGGTGGGAACCGTGGTGCACCGTCATATGGAGCGATTTCACGCGCAGGGATTACCGTCCGGGGATGAAAGTGGTGCGTTGTTGCCCGTGGTGATGCGTCAGCTAAGGCAGCAAGGATTGCCTGAGACGGAATTGATGGATTCCGCGAAAGTGGTCATTGATGCGTTAACAAATGTCGCAAGTGATCAGCGTGGCCAGTGGCTTTACGATTCTTCACACAGAGACGCGAAAGCCGAATGGGCTCTGACGAACGTTGCCGACAATGGCACTGAGCGGCGCGTAATCGATCGTACGTTTGTGGCTGAAGATGGTACTCGCTGGATCATCGATTTCAAAACGGGCGACCATAGGGGCGGAGATCTGGAGGGCTTTCTGACTCGGGAAGTGGAGCGTTATGGGCCGCAATTGCGTCGATATGCTGAAATTTTGTCCAATTTTGACGATACCCCGCCGCGCCTGGCGCTGTACTTTCCGCTACTGCAGGCGTTTCGCGAGGTGCCCTTGGTTGATACGGCCGGTGCGTAGGGGCATGCAACGGGTTCAGTGAGCGGGTAAGTGCTTGGTTGGCTTCGATTTTACTGAAAGGTCCGTGTATCATAAGCGGTATGCCAAAACCGATTAAACGCATTGTCGGCTTCGCCCTGCTGGTGTTGACCGTCGGCCTCTTATCCTGTCAGTCGATGATGGATTTTATATAGCCATGTCCGCTGCGCGACGGATTGATTCAACTGTACCGAAGAAAATACAATGGCGTGGATTGCTGCTGTACTTTCTCGCCTTCCCCTTGGTGCCTGCTGCGTTGATAGCGCTGGTCGGTGGCCAGTTGCTCGCAGCTCTTGCTAACGGCGCAGCGCTTGGCTTGATCTATGTGGGGGCGACCTTCATTCGCCGTGGCATCGCTTTGCAAAGCGAAGCATCCCGGCGTGCGTGGAAGCGCCGAGCCAGTCCCAAACCTTATCGACTGGTCGGCACGGGGCTGGTCTCGGTGGCGGTTTTTTTGGTGGCATGGTTAGGCATTACCAACCATGGCGGTTACAGTATGGTGGTCAGTGTCGCGTTTGCCGCAGCAACGTTCCTCGGCGGTTACCTGTACTACGACTTCGATGCCTCGGCACGCAAAGGCTCCGTGCCGTTGGTTGGCATTACCACTGAAGAGCTGATTGACCTGCTCGATGAGGCTGAAGATCGCATTGAAGCGATAGAGCGTGCTGGTAAATCCATCAAGAACGTTGAATTCCGCGATCGGCTGCGACGGATAACCGAAGAGGCGAGAAACATTACCTCCGCCATCGAAGAAGATCCAACCGATGCCCGCCGGGCGCGAAAATTTTTGAAAGTGTATCTCGATGGCGCGCAACAAGTGACTGAAGGCTATGCGCGCATGCACACCGCAGGTAACGGCGAGCAGCTGGAAGATAACTTCAGGCGTGTGCTCACAACCATTGAAACGGTGATCGCCGATCAGCAGCAAAAACTGAAAGAGAACAATGCCAGTGAGCTGGATGTGCAGATAGACGTGTTACAGATGCAACTGGAAAAGGAAGGGGTGGTTTAAAAGACCGCGCGGTGGCCCACGGAGACCGCAAAACTGATGCACAGGTTTTATTGTGCAAGGAATTTAGTAAGCATTATCGTGTAGAGGTTTTAGCTCAAGCATTGAAGTAACCCGAACAGAACTTATGATTGAATATTGTTTGAACAGTAATCGCGCTCGCTAAACAGAAGGAAGAGACCATGGCAGAAACTAAAGTGGATTCAGCGGTCGGCATCGACGTATTGCCGGGTACCGAATTATTGCCGGAACTGACGCACGACATCGTGCCCTACGACGATACTTCACCCGAAGAGCGCTCACGCATCGATCGTCTGATGACCGAAATTAACTTGGCTGACAGCAATTCGGTGATTTTTTTCGGCAGCAAAGCCCAGCAGGAACTCACCACCATTTCCGACAGCATGCTTGAAGGTGTGCGTAATAAGGATCTGGGCTCAGCGGGTGCATCGCTGAATCAAATGGTGACTGTGCTGCGCGGCTTTAAAGTCGAGAACTACGACCCGAACAACCGTCCGGGCTTTCTGCAAAGAATCTGGCAGAAGCTGTTTGGCAGCGTGACACCGGTGGCGAAATTCATTCAACAATACGAAGGGGTTCGAAGTCAGGTCGATACGGTAACCGATGATCTGGAAGGCCATAAAACCCAATTGCTACGCGATATTAAATCGTTGGACAAATTGTATGCTGCGAACCTTGAGTACTTTCATAACCTGGAACTCTACATATTGGCCGGTGAGAAAAAGCTGGCGTACATCGACGACACCATGATCCCCGAAGCCGAACAGAAAGCCGCGTCCAGTGATGATGTGCTGGCAGCGCAGGACTTACGCGACATGCGTAGCGGTCGTGATGATCTTGAGCGACGCGTACACGATTTGCGCTTAACTCGTCAGGTGGCCATGCAAGGCCTACCCAGTATTCGACTTATTCAGGAAAATGACAAAGGCCTGGTCAATAAAATCAATTCAACCTTGGTTAATACGGTACCGCTGTGGCGCCAGCAACTGGCTCAGGCGGTCACCATCTTTCGTTCTGCACAGGCTGCCAAAAGTGTTCGTGCAGCCAGCGATCTCACTAACGATTTACTGGAGAAGAACGCGGATAATTTGCGCACCGCCAACCGTACGGTACGTGAAGAGATAGAACGCGGCGTGTTTGACGTTAATGCGGTTAAAAAAGCCAACGATAACCTGATAGCAACGGTCGAAGAGAGTCTGCAAATCGCCGACGAAGGTAAGCGACGCCGGGCAGAGGCCGAGAAGAGTCTGGCCGACATGGAAGAGAGCCTCAAGGCGACGTTGAAGCGGGCGGCTGCCAAGCCATCCTCGGGTACAGCCGCGTAAACTCGATCAAGTAAAAAAGGAGTTAGCAATGGGATTATTCAGCCGGTTGTTTCAGGAATTTGTCGACGTCATCGATTGGCTCGACAACACCAACGACACCATGGTGTATCGCTTTGAGCGCTATGGCAACGAGATAAAGTACGGGGCGAAATTAATTGTTCGCGAAAGTCAGTTTGCTGTCTTCGTCAACGAAGGCGAGGTGGCTGATGTATTAGGCCCAGGCACCTATGAACTAGAAACGAAAAACTTACCCATTCTCACCACTCTGCAAAACTGGCACCACGGGTTTGAAAGCCCGTTCAAGGCGGAGGTGTATTTTATCAACGCCCGGCGCTTTACCGATCTGAAATGGGGAACCAAGCAACCGTTGATAATTCGAGATTCTGAATTCGGTGGAATGCGTGTTCGTGCATTTGGCAACTATTCAGTGCGGGTAACCGATCCGTTAAAGTTCATCCGTGAAATTGTGGGCACCGACGGTGTCTTTACCACCGATGAAGTCAGTAATGAGCTGCGCAATCTCATCACCTCGCGGTTTGCGTCTGTGGTGGGTAATTCGGGTATTCCGGTGTTGGACATGGCAGCGAATTACGATCAGTTGGGGGAGTTTCTGACCGCTCGCATCGGTCCCGAGTTTGGTGAGTACGGCCTGGAATTGTCCCGGGTGCTGGTGGAAAATATTTCCTTGCCACCGGCGGTATCGGAAGCGCTCGATAAACGTACCAGTATGGGTATGACCGGTAACCTCGATGAGTATCTGAAGTACCAGACCGGTGTTGCCATGGAAAGCGCTGCGGGTAATTCCGCAGGCGGTGCATCCGAAGGGATTGGCATGGGCGTGGGTCTGGCTATGGCCAATCGCATGAACGACAGTTTCGGTTCAGCCGGTGCCCCGCCGCCCGTGCCGAAAGCGTTGCAGTTCCATGTGGCAAACGGGCAGGATGCCACCGGACCTTTCGCCGTCGAAGACATCGCCAAGCAAATCAAAGCGGGTGCGATGGATGCCGACACACTGGTCTGGTCTCCATCTATGCAACGGTGGCGAGCGGCAGGGCAGGTGCACGCCTTGTCAGAGCTGTTTGATGCCGACGTTCCTCCACCACCTCTGCCCAGTTAGGTCGTAGCTGACAAACCGCAACCACACTGATCAAGAGAATTTGTGACGAAAAGCGCACTGAAGAATGACGCGATGAACGAGCATTGGCTGGAAGCCGGTGAGCTCACGACAAAGGCGCTGGTAGAGAAACGGTTCCCGTGCGGACAATGCGGGGCGGTTCTGCACTACGGCGTTGGTACGAACAGTCTTGTATGTCAGTACTGTGCTCACGAGAATCAGATCGCTCAGAACACTGCGGCCGTGCGTGAGCTGGATTTGCGCGAGGCGTTGCGCAAGTTGCATGAGTCTGGTCCTGTGAAGTTGGAACAGGACTCGATACGTTGCCCGAATTGCGCCGCGCAGTTTAGTCTCGATAACCACATTCATTCGGGGGAATGCCCGTTTTGCGGTACCCATGTGGTAACCGAGACCAGCCGCTCGAAGCCCATCAAACCCAGGGCGTTACTGCCATTTAAAATTACCTCCCACCAGGCGTTAGAGTCTTACCGTTCGTGGTTAGGGAAACGCTGGTTTGCGCCCAATAAACTCAAACAATACGCGCGGGAGGACGGCGGCCTACACGGTGTTTATCTGCCATACTGGACTTACGACAGCGACACCACCAGCGCCTACAGCGCTCAGCGCGGTGACGTCTATTACATCACTCAGCGCTATACCACGGTCGAGAACGGACGTCGGGTGACTCGTACCCGTCAAGTGCCCAAAATTCGCTGGACGCCAGTCAGTGGTCGTACCAACCGTCACTTTGATGACGTGCTAGTGGGGGCGACTCGAACCTTGCCGAGAAAAATCACCGATTGGCTCGAACCGTGGGATCTAGAGCAGCTGGTTTCCTACACCGAAGACTATCTGGCTGGGTTTAGCAGCGAGGTGTATCAGGTGGAGCTGGACGAAGGCTTTGATGTGGCGCAGCAGCGCATGGATAAAATTATCCAAAACGATGTGCGAAACGCGATCGGTGGGGATCAGCAACGCATCACCAGCCTTCGCACCAATCACAGCGATACCACGTTTAAACACGTGTTGCTGCCGGTTTGGACAGCTGCGTTCGAGTTTCGTAATAAAACCTATCGATTTGTGGTGAACGCGCGCACCGGAAAAGTGCGTGGTGAGAGGCCGTGGAGCGTTGTAAAAATAGCAGCCGCAGCCATTACCGGTGGTGCTTTGACGCTCGGTGGGGGAGCTTATCTGGTCGATGCCTCCAACGATCGCTCCAGCGGCAGCGTTTTTCAGCGTCTTGACGATACGTTTGGGCAATCGCGGCGCTATCAGCTCGACTGGGGCAGCAACCCGGTGCCCAGTCGATGGCCTTAAGAGGGCCTTGGATGGAAAAACCTGGGTTTTTTTCTGAGTATTGGGCCCGGAACTACGGCAACCGCCGCCGGTGTTCCCAATCCTAAGCTTAACCAGTAGTAAAGGCACAGACCTTGTACAGGTAAATATCATGATTGACACAGGAGATACGGTGAATACACACGAAAAGCTCGAGACGACACACCGCACAGGGATTCGCGCGGACTCAGTCGCTACGGCGCGTGCCGAGCGTGATCTTCAACGCCGAACACGATCGCTCTGGATAGGGCTTGTCGCGTTAAGCGCAGCCGTTGTTCTCACGGCCCTGTCAAACAACAGTCACGCCAACGAACCGGTACATGGTGTGGCCATCAGCGGGGAGGTAAAATACCCGGCTGAATTTACCCATTTTGAATACGCCAACCCGGATGCACCTAAAGGTGGGGAAATCACTCAGGCCGCTCTCGGCACGTACGACAATCTTAATCCCTTCGTCTTGAAAGGCGTCTCGGCCACTGGTGCTGGAATGATTTACGACACCCTGACCGTGCAGGCCATGGATGAGCCATTTTCTGAATACGGTTTGCTGGCCGAATCGATTGAGATCCCCGACGACAAGCGATGGGTCATTTTCAAGCTCAGAAAACAGGCGCGCTGGCACGACGGCGTGGCACTGACGGCCGATGATGTGGTATTCACGTTTGATATCCTCAAATCCGATGGACACCCGTTTTATCAATCCTATTATGGCAAGGTTGCAAAAGCGGAAGCACTGGATTCGCACACCGTGAAGTTTTCGTTTTCTGAAGGCAACAACGCAGAGTTACCGATGATCATCGGGCAGCTGGCCATTTTGCCGAAGCATTTCTGGGAAGGCAAAGAGTTCGCAGGCTCCATCACCGAGCCGTTATTGGGCAGCGGTCCGTACCGTTTCGGCACCATCGATGTTGGTCGTTCGATCAGCTATGAGTTGGTTGAAGATTACTGGGGAAAGGACTTGCCGGTCAATAAGGGGCGCGATAACTTTGGCGTGATGAAATACGACTACTACAAAGACGGCACCGTCGCGCTGGAAGCGCTGAAAGGTGGGGACGTCGACTTTCGCAGTGAAAACATCGCCAAAAACTGGGCAACTGCGTACGACACGCCCGCGGTTGCCGATGGGCGATTGAAAAAGGAAATGATCGACAACAGTAACACGCAACCCATGCAGGGTTTTTTGCTGAATCTGCGTAAGCCGATGTTTGACGATATTCGCGTAAGAAAAGCCCTGGGGTTAGCGTTTGACTTTGAATGGATGAACAAGAACCTTTTTTATGGCGCATACACGCGAACCACCAGTTACTTTCAGAATTCCGAGTTTCAGGCCACCGGTTTACCCGAAGGTGAAGAGCTGAACATTCTGGAGAAGTATCGAGACCAGTTACCTGCATCAGTCTTCGATACTGAATTTAGCTTGCCGAAAACCGATGGTTCTGGAAACCTTCGACGCCAGTATCGTGAAGCGTTATTGTTGCTGCGCGAAGCCGGGTGGTCCATTCAGAATGGCAAGCTGACCCATGACAAAACCGGCGAGGTCATGGCCCCTGAACTGATGCTCGTCTTGCCGGCGTTTGAGCGGGTTGGGCTGTCGTACAAAAAGACACTGGAACGGTTGGGTATCGACCTGCGCGTACGCATTGTCGATTCTGCGCAGTATCAAAAGCGGATCGATGATCGTGATTTCGATATCATCATCACCGGCTGGGGCCAGTCACAATCCCCGGGTAATGAACAGTACGACTATTGGGGGTCAGCCAGTGCTGATGAACCGGGGTCGCGAAATTATCAGGGGATCAAGAACCCGGTAGTCGATGAATTGATTGATCAATTGGTGAGTGCGCCAAGCCGTGAGGCCTTGGTACCCATCGTCAAAGCGATGGACAGAGTTCTGTTGAACAACTACTACCTGATTCCTCAATGGCATACGCGCAGTTACCGTGTCGCTTTCTGGGACAAGTTCGATCGACCTGCCATCAAGCCAACGTTTTCACTGGGGCTAGACACTTGGTGGGTAGACGCAGACAAGGCCTCGGCTCTAGAGAAATAGCGCTTGCCGGCGTGGGCCCTGTGGGGTCCAAACCATAGAGCCCATCATGATCGCTTACATAATCCGCCGACTGCTGCTGGTGATTCCAACCCTGTTTGGCATCATGGTGCTGAACTTTGTCATTGTCCAGGCAGCTCCTGGGGGGCCTGTGGAGCAGACTTTAGCAGAGCTACGTGGCAATGCCGTGTCGGCGACTGCCAGAATCACCGGTGACAGCGCCGATAGCGCGAACCTGTCCGACTCCAGTTCAAGCAGTGATGATGGCGGGCAACAGTCGCGGGCAACGCGTGGTCTTGATCCTGTGTTGGTCGAGAAGGTGAAGGTGTTGTACGGCTTTGACAAGCCGCCGTTAGAACGCTTTGTATTGATGATGAAGAACTACCTACAGTTCGACTTTGGCGAGAGTTTCTTTCGTGACGCTACCGTGGTCGAACTGGTGATAGAGAAGATGCCAGTGTCCATTTCATTGGGGCTGTGGACCACTCTTATCGTGTATCTGGTGTCTATTCCACTGGGTATAAAGAAAGCCATACGCGACGGCACCTCATTCGACGTCTGGACCAGTGGTCTGATCATTGTCGGTTATGCTATCCCGGGCTTCCTGTTCGCCATCTTGCTTATCGTTGTTTTTGCAGGCGGCAGCTACCTTGACTGGTTTCCCCTGCGCGGTCTTGTCTCAGACGACTTTGCCAGTTTGAATCCACTGCAGAAGGTGCTCGATTATTTTTGGCATCTGGCCTTGCCGTTAACGGCCATGTTGGTCGGCGGGTTTGCTACCTTGACCATGCTGACTAAAAATTCCTTTTTGGATGAAATCAATAAGCAGTACGTATTGACCGCTCGGGCGAAAGGGCTGACCGAAAATCGGGTGCTGTACGGTCATGTATTTCGCAACGCGATGTTGATTGTCGTGGCAGGATTTCCGAGTGCTTTTGTGGGTATTTTGTTTACCGGCGCGTTACTGATCGAAATCATCTTCTCACTCGATGGCTTGGGATTACTGGGGTATGAGGCGGTCATCAATCGCGATTATCCGATCGTCTTCGGTACGCTCTTCGTGTTTACGTTTTTGGGCTTGATACTGAATATCATCGGGGATTTAATGTACACCCTGATCGATCCCCGAATCGACTTTGAGCGGCGAGAACTGTAATGGCTTTGTCGCCTATGGCCAGCAGGCGCTGGGATAACTTTCGGCGTAATCGACGTGGCTATTGGTCGTTGTGGATATTTCTCATCCTGTTCGTTCTATCGCTTGGCGCCGAATTTATCGCTAACGATAGACCCCTCTATATTCAATTCGACAATACGCACTATTTTCCGATCTGGAATGATTATGCAGAGACCACGTTCGGTGGTGACTTTGAAACCTCTGCGGAATACCGCGATGAGTTCGTCGCCGATCTCATCAACGAGAAGGGCTGGATGATTTGGCCACCGATTCGTTATAGCTACGATACGATCAATTACGACTTACCGGTTCCAGCGCCTGCACCACCGTCAGCTGAAAATTGGCTGGGCACCGATGATCAAGGGCGTGATGTTACAGCACGCCTCATTTACGGATTCAGAATATCGGTCTTGTTCGGCCTGTCGTTAACGGTATTTAGTTCCATCATTGGCGTGGCTGTGGGCGCGATGCAAGGGTACTTTGGTGGCTGGGTGGATTTACTCGGTCAGCGGTTTATGGAAATTTGGGGTGGGTTGCCAACGCTGTATTTGCTGATCATTCTGGCCAGTATCGTCGAGCCCAATTTCTGGTGGTTATTGGGAATCATGTTGTTGTTTAGCTGGATGTCTTTGGTGAACGTGGTGCGCGCTGAAGTGCTGCGGGCGCGAAACCTTGATTATGTGCGGGCAGCTCGCGCGCTGGGGGTGGGGCGTTGGTCGATTTTGTACCGACACGTGTTGCCCAACGCTATGGTGGCCACATTAACTTTTCTACCCTTTATATTGAATGGCTCTATTACTACATTAACGTCGCTGGATTTTCTCGGATTCGGTCTGCCGCCGGGCTCTGCATCGTTAGGTGAGCTGCTGGCGCAAGGCAAAGCCAACCTGCAAGCGCCGTGGTTGGGCATCAGTGGGTTTGTGGTGCTTGGCGTGATGCTCAGTTTGCTCATATTTGTTGGTGAAGCGGTGCGTGATGCTTTCGATCCTCGCAAGGCGGTGGTGTGATGAGTGAATCCAGCGCGCCACTACTGACGGTGAAAGACCTAAGCGTTCGTTTCGCCACTCGCGGAAGCGATGTCGATGTCGTGCACAACGTCAGCTTTGAGCTCTACCCCGGCGAGACGCTGGCACTGGTGGGGGAGAGCGGTTCGGGAAAATCGGTCACCGCCTTATCCCTGTTACAGTTGTTAAATCCGCATCAGGCCAGTTACCCCTCGGGCTCAATCAAATTCCACTCTGAAGAAATTGTGGGTGCGCCGAATGTGGTCATGGAGAATATTCGTGGAGATCGAATCGGGATGATTTTTCAGGAACCGATGACATCACTGAATCCACTGCACACTATTGAAAAGCAATTAAATGAAGTGTTGTTGATCCATAAAGGCTTGAACGCTAAAGCGGCAAGAACGCGGTCACTGGAATTGTTGTCATTGGTTGGATTGGATCAGGTAGCCACGCGCTTGGGCGCCTACCCGCATCAACTCAGTGGCGGTCAACGACAACGCGTCATGATCGCGATGGCGCTGGCAAACGATCCGGACATATTAATCGCAGATGAACCCACTACAGCACTTGACGTCACAGTGCAGGCGCAAATCCTGACGCTGCTAGCAGATTTACAAGCCAGATTGGGGCTCGCTGTGCTGCTCATTACCCACGACCTTACGGTCGTGGAGAATGTCGCCCATCGCGTGTGTGTTATGCGCCACGGTGAGTTGGTGGAAACCGGTTCCATTAGTGAGGTGTTCAACAACCCTAGCCATCCTTACACGCAAGAGTTGTTGGCGGCAGAACCCACCGGGCGCGCGCCAACGGTGGATTTGTCCCTCGAGCCTATTATGAAAACCGAAGACTTGAAAGTCTGGTTTCCGATCCGACGCGGTCTTCTTCGGCGCACCGTAGGACACGTCAAGGCGGTTGATGGTTTATCGCTCGAGCTTCGCCCGGGTGAAACACTCGGTGTGGTTGGTGAAAGCGGGTCGGGTAAGTCGACACTGGCGCAGGCTTTGTTGCGTCTTATCCCCTCGGAAGGTGCGATTTGGTTTGATGGAAAACCCATCCATGAACGCGATGGGGTAGCTATCAAACCTTTTCGCGAGGAAATGCAAGTGGTTTTCCAGGACCCTTACGGCAGTCTGAGCCCACGCATGTCGATCGCCGATATCGTGCTGGAAGGGCTCAAAGCCCATAGACGTTTGCCCGAACCTGAAGCGGCCGATCAACGAGTAATCGACGTTCTTCAGCAGGTGGGGCTGGATCCTGAATCGCGGCACCGTTACCCGCACGAATTCTCTGGCGGGCAGCGCCAGCGTGTGGCTGTGGCCCGGGCACTGATTCTTGAGCCCAAGCTCATTATGCTCGATGAGCCGACCTCAGCGCTTGATCGCGCCGTGCAGGTGCAGCTCATTGAATTACTGCGTGACCTGCAGGCCCGTCTGGGACTGGCCTATCTGTTCATTTCCCATGACTTGAAGGTCGTGCGTGCGATGAGCAGTCGGCTGATCGTGATGAAATCGGGTAAGGCGGTGGAGACCGGAGATGTGGATACCGTATTTGATTCGCCTAAGCATCCGTATACTCGCGAACTGATTGCCGCCGCGTACTCCACAAGCACCACCAAGCACTAGCGGCCTCGGTATACTGGGGGCTGGAACTTTCTTCAGGCACTCTGGTTTGAAGAGGTTAATTTTTTGACAAACCATTACCGTTTCAGGATGCCGATGCACACATTGTCCCCGGTGAAGAGCGCCCGAACCCTTATAGGAAGATGCCGCGCCTTTGTGTCCCCAGCCGTTTTCAGAATCATCCCGTCGGCTGCCCCCAAAACTACCATGCGGGTCGCCATTCGGAGAGCTAGCAGAGCCGCCACCCGGGTCGCTCTGTTGGCCGCCGCCGTGACAGCGTGCAATCTACCGGTGACAGCTTACGCGGTCGAACCCGACAGTGAC
>CALFBL010000253.1 GCA_937951695.1 uncultured Granulosicoccaceae bacterium
GTAGTAAACACCGGTCACCCCACCCGTACCAATTGAGATGAACTGCTGATCTTGAGCCGTCGCCGGCGTCGCCATAATTGCAGCTGTCATCGCTATAGATGCAGCGATTGCTATTCCTGTCATACGTGGTTTCATCAAACCTCCTCCAGTTACTGTAAATATTATTGGGAAATACCGCTTAAGGTTACCACGACCCCTGAGAAATGGAAAATCACCGGTTCGGTCAGGGTTCACAGTGTGTAACAATTTCTCTCACTCGTTCTGCATTGTTGGCGGCGATCGAGCCATCGGCGTTCCATAAAGAATTCTCGAAACCCACTCGCAACTTCCCGCCCGCTTGATGTGCCGCCACCAGACACGCCGTTTCCTGCTGCCCAAACGCACAGATCGCCCAATCCACCTCTGAAGAATCCATCTCTGCATATTGCCAACCCTGCAAAAAATTTTGCAACATCCCAGGTTCACTAACCTGCCGTTTGGTATAACGCCCCAAAACAAATATCACCTGCAACGTATGTGTATCCAGTTTCGCCTGGCGCATTAAATCGATTAAAACTGGAATGTCATCGGCTGAATACAGAATGTGTTGCACTTGGATACGCTTGGTAAGGCAGTGTTGATAAAAATCGATCGCCGCTGTTGTTTCCCCCTGCGAGAGCATTTCTGTAATCGAGATAGATACCGATGGAGGTTCCAGCTCTATTACCACTTGACGCTGCTCATCGGGTTGATAACGGCCAACCGCTTCTGTCGTGATTTGCAAGGCCATAGCCGGAACCGCCACAGCCAGTTCTTGCAAAGCTTCCTTGTATAAACCGGTATCCAGAGTGTGAGCACCTGCTTCATCACGAACGTGCAGGTGCAAACCATCAGCACCTGCGTCGAAACATTCGACTGCGGTAGCAACCGTTTCAGCAATAGTGATCGGCAGAGCCGGATGGTCTGCCTTTGTGCGTCGAGCACCATTGGGTGCCACCATCAACTTCGGCAGCTCTTTCCTGGCCTCTTTGGGTAGTGCGTTCACCAAATGGTCTTCAATGCCTGACCAAGACGAGCAACCAGCTCGTCAACATCATCCGAATCCATAATGAACGGCGGCGCTAGCAGGACATGATCTCCCTGCTCCCCATCAATAGTGCCCCCCATGGGGTAGCAGATCAGCCCAGCCTCAACACAGGCTCGCTTGATGACTTTATGCATACCCAGCGCTGGCTCGAACGGTGCTTTGCTGTCCCGATCGGCCACAAATTCAATCCCGCGAAACAAACCCCGACCGCGGATGTCGCCTACATGAGGATGATCGGCGAAGGCGGCCTTGAGTTTTGCATCCAGTTCATTACCCAATAGCCGACATCGATCCACCAACCCACCGTCGACCAGTTTGGTTAGCACCACATCGGCTGCTGCGCAAGCCGTGGCGTGACCCAAGTAGGTGTGGCCATGTTGAAACAATCCGCTACCCTGTTCAATGGCCGAGTAAATGGTCTGCGTACACAGCATCGCACCGATCGGTTGATAACCCGCACCGAGCCCTTTAGCAATCAACGTAATGTCTGGTGCTATGCCTTCTTGCTCGCTGGCGAACAGTGTACCGGTTCGCCCCATACCGCACATCACTTCATCAAGTATCAATAACACCCCGTACTTGTCACAAATCTCGCGTACGCGTTTAAAGTAACCAGGCACCGCCGACACAGCCCCTAACGTCGCACCCACAACCGGCTCAGCAATAAACGCCATCACCGACGTTTCGCCCAAAGTCTGAATCGCAGTTTCCAATTCATTGGCCACACGCAAGCCGTAGTCTGATTCGGATTCATTCGGATTCTGATCACGATAGGCGTAGCACGGAGCAATATGGGTTGCGCTGACCAGCAACGGTTCAAACTGTTGCCGCCGCCACAAATTACCACCCGCAGCCAACGCACCCAGCGTATTACCGTGATAGCTCTGTCGGCGAGAAATGATGTGCTTACGCTCAGGCTGACCGATTTCCACAAAATACTGCCGGCTGAGTTTTAACGCCGCCTCGACAGCCTCCGAGCCACCCGACACAAAGTACACGCGCCCCATCCCAGGCGGCGCGCACTCTATCAGTCGTGTCGCCAAACGCTCCGCAGGCTCAGAGGTAAAAAAACTGGTATGCGCATAGGCCATGGTATCGAGCTGTTTCTTGGTCGCTGCAATCACGTCCACATCACCGTGCCCCAAACAAGACACAGCCGCCCCACCCGAGCCATCAAAGTAGTCCTTACCATCCGTGTCGAACAGGTAGACGCCCTTACCTCTTGCCACAACCGGCAAATCAGCTTTTGTGTGGCGAGGAAATACGCTGGATTTAGTCATGCGCCTAGTATCACGCCCGCAGGGAAAAAATCAATCAATATTTTGAGATTTCGAACCTAAAGAAATGCGGATGACCAAACCTCAGCCTGCCTCGTGGTTCCTCCCTAATTCACCAAACAAAACACGCTGATAAACACACAAATTTGCGTCCATTTATTTCCCATTTTTTCTCGTTTTACTTGGGAAAAAGACCCGAAAATGGTAAGTTTTGTATTAAGAATATAGGCCTTTTTAAGGCTCCTTTCCGAAACATAGTGTTAGACAAACACAGGTGAAATTCGTTGGATTTGACAGAAACCTTTGAGACAAATGATGCTCCCGATCGTCCCGGCATAAACGAAACTTCAGCGTGCAATCAGAATGCTGATATTGCAAGTTCTGAGCAACAATAACAGCCCCAAAAGCTCATCCCCAACGCACCCTGACAGCATCATCAACGAAGCCCACGAGTTCGGCCGCAACATTGCCCTCCCCCTCGCGATGGCCTGCATGCAAGCGGCCAAGCGCATTCAGAAAATGAAAGCTGGCCGGTCAGAAAAGTCTGACAACGCAAAATGCGACGATTCTGGCCCTGCAGTCTCCTCTACCTCTGGGTCATATTCAAAGCCGACACTGTCCGCGGCAGAACTTCGCACTCGAATGATTAAGCTGAGCGCTGAAGTCGATGCGAATCGCGCTGAACTCGTCGCCCTTCTAGCATTATTCGATGAACAAAAAGGCTGGGAAGCCAGTGGCTCGAGAAATTGTGCCGATTGGGCCGATGCAAAACTGGGGATAGCTAAATCACGCGTGTACAAATACTTGAGAGTCGGTCGCGCGTTGAAAGAACTACCGACTATCAACATGCTGTTTCGCGGTGGGGAACTCAGCTGGTCGAAAACACGAGCCCTGACCCGTGTGGCAGATGTTGATAGTGAGGATCATTTAGCGCACGTGGCGCTCGATGCTTCCGTCAGTGACGTAGAGCGTATCTGCAAAGAATTCAGATGGTCAAAACACGATAACGAAACAATCGATCCGGAAACTGGAAAAACTGTCGCTGATCTTCGTGCAGAACAACAATTCAATCACCGCTCAGTCACCTGGCAAGATCAAAGCGATGGCAGCATTCAATTCCGTCTAAAGCTACCGCCAGACCAAGCGCAAATCATTCTAAAAAGCTTGGAACACTGCGTCAACGAATTATATGAGTCGACTGAATCAAAGAACGTTGACGATACCCCCACGATTACACAGCGCCGCGCTGATGTCATGCTACTGATGGCCGAACGATCCCTGCAGCATGCCGGCACTGCTGTCAGCCGAGCAGATCGATATCAAGTCGTTGTCCACGTTGGAACCACTGATCTTATTGACTCAGCTCCATTTATGCAGCCGGCTCCCTGTGCTGACTCAATACCCACCGATCGCTTCTATTTCCCAGCAAAAGCCGCCTGGATAGAAGGCGTAGGGCCAATCGCCGATTCCGTTGTCAACCGCATCGCTTGTGATGCGTCGCTGGTGACTATCTTGTCGCAAGACGGTGAGCCGTTAAATGTGGGGCGACAAACCAGAATCTGGACCACTGCAATTCGGCGAGCCATTGTGGCGCGCGACCGGCATTGCCAGTTCCCGGGGTGCACTCAACATCATCACCTTCAAATCCACCACATTGACCACTGGGCTAATGGCGGTGAGACCTCAGTGGAAAACGGTATTTGCCTGTGTCACCATCACCACGCCTTGGTGCATGAAGGTGGTTACATCATTGAACGAAACTCTGTCGAGACCGATACGCAGCCCGGCAGCAAAGACATTGGAACCACAATAGGCTTGGTCTCCCCTGCCCAGAAAGCACTGCTACCCACCAGGCACCGATTTCGGTTTATAAAGCCTGCGCCTGAAGTCCTAGCTTCCGAAACAACAGCATCGGGGTGCTGCGATGGCCGAGCCGATGAAAATATTGGCGCGATTTTCTCGACATCGAGAATCGAACAGACAAAGAAACCAGAGCCGCGAGTCAGTCAATGCAATGAAGCACAAGCTACTTATTGGAGTTCAGCGCCACTATCTGAAATATTCTCGACGTCGAGAATCCGCGAAATTCAGCCGGTTTATCATTGATGGCTTTTTATGGGCGATTGGCAGCATTTGACATGACGTGCCAACCAATATTTGAAAATTTTGAACTTCGGTTCATTTTCTCTAAAAAACGCCGTCTTCGATCAACTGACAGCTACCCTCGAATAATGGGATGTTGCAATTGAGTTTGTCGCCAGCATTCAAGGTGATGTTTATCTTTTGATCTTCTGGAGAAGGAATGATTATTTCGGGTTGGAGTACGTCCGGATCGTCGATAACCGTATGACAGCTAACAGCCAATATATAGTTGCCAGGCTCGAGATACGATAAGGTGAAGTCGGTCGCATCCAGCGATGTCGATGCATAAGGGGCTTCTACACTCGAATTGGCTGCCAATGCGGGATCAAAGTTGTCACCGAGAACAGTTTCTGCAGTCTCTTGAACTGCATACGCATACAGTGCTCCAGCAATTCCAACCCCACTGGAATCCAATGCGCTGCATGTGTCACTCTGTAATGCGGCGTGATCAATCGTTCCAGAAATTTGAGCGGCTTGATCTACAGAGAGAATTCTCACCCCACGTGGTTTAAGTATGTAGCGCTGCGGGCCAGGGTTATAGGTCATAGATTGCTCCAGACCAAATTCAACTACCATGCTTTGTTTTGACAACGCACCAACACTAAAACCGCCTAATTTAAGCTGATCAGACGGAACCTTTAGTTCTTTTTCGGCACCTCCAACCTCCTTGACGTAGGTAATTGAAGTATCTTCATCAATGACGTCGATAAGCATGTTCGAATAATTACCAACCGGAAGTTCTATCGAATCGATAACTAGGCGACTGTCTTCTCCTTGCACCGATAACAAATCCAGTTGAAAAGTATCGGCATCAACCAGACCCAATTCCTCGCTGGTGAAGGTGTCGACGACAATATCATCACCATTCCCGCGAAAGGTGATGCTGTCTACGGTGATGACCACAGCTTCGGCACCGTCAACGGGGGAATCCGAAAAACTCAAGTTGACGTCACTCGCTGTAACTTGTGAATCGCCTGAATCGCCTGAATCGCCTGAATCCCCACCACAGGCTGTTAGAATAAGCGCCGCGAACAGCAGCGTGTTTGATCTTTTCAAAAAGTAATTTCGCATAACAACCGTCCAGATTGACGAGAGAAGTGCTTCTCTGCTAATCACTGCAAAATATATGTACAAACCTTTCAGTTGTTGTTAGCTTCTTCACGTAATTGATTCAAAATCAGGATTCGCTACCTTTGCCAGTTACTCATCTTCGCGTAGATCAGCTTCGTGACTCGGATCAAGTAGCTCCAGACATACATAATCCATATTTGCCTTCAGTGGACAAACCATGAAATTAAAATACACCATTTTATACGTGGAGGATGTCGCCAAGACACTTGAATTCTATGGCAAAGCGTTTGGATTCAAAACCACGTTTATTCACGAAGCGGGCGATTATGGCGAGCTGGATACTGGGGACATTACGCTTGCATTCTCGTCATTAAAGCTGATGTCTGATCTGGGTAAAAATCCGCAGAAAGCATCACCAGATGCGCCCATCTTTGAAATTGCATTTGAAACAACAGATGTTGGCAAGCGGCTTAAACAGGCGATCGACAGCGGGGCGCAGCTGGTCCAGGATGTCAAGCAGGAGCCCTGGGGGCAAACCACGTCTTATGTGTCGGATATGAACGGCTTTTTAATCGAGATATGTTCACCCGTTAAGAAGACGTGATAAATACATTAGTAATCGATGGGGCTTTGTAATTAGTCTCAAAGCTGACGCACGTTCATCACACGCTTTAGCACTCCAATGACAATAAACAGAAACACCAATGGGAATACCACTGTTTGCATGAGAAATACCACAATCAATCGAACAGTGTTTTCACTGATGCGTTCAGCAGCTGCGGTGTAGCTATCCATACGTTTTTCAATACTGACACTGTTGCCGATTTGTTGGACAAGCTCTCGTGCCTTTTGCAGGGTTGACAACTCTTCGTCATCGTCGCTGGCTCCACGATCCTGTGCAGCGTCATTAAGTTCGCTTATCTGCTCCTCGGCGTTGGCAAGTTCAGCATTGGCCTGCTGGTATTCAGCATCGAGAAAGGTATCGTAGAGCCACTGGTTCGACAGTGCGATGCCAGGCATCATGAATCGAAGCAGTAGTAGAAATAGAAACAACCGAACGCTTACCTCAACCATTCGCGGAGTCTTTGTCAGCCACTGGGCGATCAGGGCCACGCCGGCGGCCACCGTTATCGCCACCAGCAACCCTTGCCAAGCACTCATGGCCAGTAGAATTTGTTGAACACCTAAAGAACTGGTCGCGAGCATCATGATCCAGGAAAAACGCTCAACCAAATCGTTGACCGGGTCGAGGATTTCACCCGGGGCAAAATTGACGCCGACACCAGCAGGCTGAATGGCCACTTCCGTGCCTTGCGCGACGGAGATAACACCGTTGAGCCCGCGCGCCAGAGCCCAGGTCACCAGAGCCCGTTTAAATGCCGATTCTATGGTCGCGTTGCCTTCGGCCTGCAAGGCAGGCCACCAGGCGAGAGCTGTGGCGGTAACGATCAGTACAGCAAAGACGATTCGGCGCATGATGACATTCTAGCCGAACCGAGCCATCAATTATCCAAAGCACCCAAGGTTACCCATGTTCGGACTAATTCTGCCAAGTCAGCACCGCCAAACCGCAGCATAGAGCCTTCCAACTTTTCCACCAAACGGCTCTCCTCAGGTTCAAACGGAACGACATAGCCACGGCTAGAGGTTATAAATGTGTCATACAAATCATCAGAATCACGGTAAACGCTGTGGCAACCTGCACAACGACCTTGGCTAATGCGTTCGTTGATGACAGCGAACGATACAGGTACAGAAGAATCACTTACCAACGGATCAGTTTCAGCAAGTACTTCCCGGTAATTGCTGACGCCGTCAATATCACTATCAAAACGGAACGTATTTATTTGACGCGACTCAACTTGAAAATACTCTGAGCCGTTGTTGCCTGTTTGATAAGTAGTTTCGTAGTTACCCAGCGGAAGCTCTCCGTTTCTGTCCGAGAACGTGATCGTCAGGGTTTCTTCTGTGTCAGTGGGCAGGTCTGCGAATGCTGTCCAAACCTCATCACCTGCCCACGACGCGTTGATGACTTCATCTCCCCAATCAAGGCGAACTTGTAAGGCATCCGACATGATGGCTGGCACGATGACTCCGAAGTCGACCCGCACGGTATTTTGTGCAGACACTACCGGAGTTGCCAACGGGTCTCCCCCGGCGATGGACTCGTCCAAGTTGCTGACGCCGTCACCGTTATCGTCCCATTGGCTACTATCGAACTGATCAGCGAAGATCTCAACTATCTCTGATGGACTTGTACCCGTTCTGAAACGGGTCTCGTACTGACCTAGAACAACGGCACCATTTCTATCCGAGAAGGTCACGGTCAGAGGGTTTTCAGTGTCACTTGGTAGTTCATCAGACACGCTCCAGGTCTCATCAACGACCCATCCCGCAACCAGTGTTCTGTCGCCCCACGTCAACTGAACCTGCAGAGAATCTGACACGTAAACCGAAACCGTGATGTTGAAATCCACACGTGTTGAAACTGCGACAGGCGGTTCCGGCGTTGGGTTGACGGTCGGGCTGGTTACTGGATCAGCGCCAGGACTAGATGAATCACTTAAAGGAACCGCTTCGTTCCCATTGGCCGCTCCACTAGCCACACCATTAGTACCACCAGAGGCAGTCCCGTCAGAGCCATTCTCAACAGGCATGGAGTCGGCTAAGGTTGAGCCCACTGTAACAGAACCCTCAGAGCTAGAGTCACCTGAACCGGAACAACCTGACACGAGCAGTGCACTAAAAAGCAGCACGCCTACATAGCGGCCGGATGCGAAGCCATATAAACTCATAACGTGCCCTTTTAAAATTTACGTATTTGTGGCGATCTGATTCAGATACCCAAAAGACCGTAGTGCGAGGTCTCTAGAGACGTAATGTTATGTAGGCATAAAACAATTGTTGCGGTATTTACCCCACTTTTAAGGGATGTGAGTAATCCGGACACATTTTTGATGATGGAATCGCTTAAAACCCGTGGCTCGCTAGGTGCTCTGCTTACCGTGATACAGGTTTACCACGTGCCGCGCTTCAGCGAAGAACAACCAGCGTTCAACAAAAATACCCGCCATCAATAAAATCGACGCTAACGCTGCGTGAACCACGCCGGGGCTACCGAGGAGGCCGGTCAACAACATCAGCGGCACAACGAACCCCACCACAATCGCTATCACCCGCGCCCAGAGGATTTTCGCTCTGGCCACTTCATAACCGAATTCCTTGGTTAAGAACGTATCCGAGGCGTGCCCGACATCGAGCAGCTTGACGGTTGCTCGGGTAAAGCCAAGGGCTGTGTTGATGGTTGGCCCTGAAGGTTGACCGATCCATGAAAAATACAACAGTTTCGAGAAAGCAGCGGCGGCGATGGCAGCTACTGTCAGGGCCAATATGCGTGGGGTATACACGCCTTGGATTAACGTGATAAGCGTCAATATGGCAGCACCAGCGGCCAGCCCGAGTAACACAAAATTGACGGGTGTCAGTGCGTTGTTCCATTGACGAATGGTTTTCAGGCTGGCGTAGATCATCGCCGTACAAACCAGCACAACAATGGCCATTAACGCCACAAGCAACGACAAGAAACTGTTGCCGCCGCTAACAAACCACAATAACACTAAGGGATAGAACAATACGGCGAACACTGCTTCTCGAGATAACCAGGAGGTCCGAAAGCGCATAAAAGAGCGCCAGGCGTTTTTCGGGTTTGCTAGGTGCAACGTGGACGACAATAATCCGATGGTGACCAGTACCAGCCCGATAAAGCCAGCGACAATCAATTGCCCGTTAGTGATAGCCGGCGCGAGTGCGCCAAGACGGGACAACGCTAACCAGAACAATAACCCGTAGCCCGCACCGGCAGTAACCGTAAATATGATGACAGATGGAGCCGGATTCATTAACGCTCTCCCAGAGAATCAAATGCGGCTTTCTGTTTCTTTAGCCACTTTCCGAGCAGGCTTTGTGTTTTTTCCTGCAAGGTGCCGGTGCTGGTGTCTGCGGATTTGTCTGCCACCGGTGCTGCTGGGCGTTCCCGCGGTGGCAAGTATTTATTCACCGGGTTATAGCCCACTTCCGGCATCATCGCATAACCGCCGCGTTCCCGCACGAGGGTACTAACCTGAGAATCGGGATCATCAAAATCACCGAAGAACCGAGCACTGGTTGGGCATGTCAATACGCACGCCGGTTGGCGATCTTCTTTGGGTAGGTTCATGTCATAAATTCGATCCACGCACAACGTGCATTTCTTCATCACGCCCTGCTCTTGATCCAACTCACGTGCGCCATAAGGGCAAGCCCACGCGCATAAGTTACAGCCCATGCACTTGGATTGATCTACTAAAACAATACCGTCTTCTTCGCGCTTATAAGAGGCACCGGTTGGGCAGACGGTAACACACGCCGCATCGTCACAATGCATACAGGACATTGGCGTGTTAACGGTTTTGTTGTGTGGGTACTCATCGACTTCAAAGTGGCGAATACGATTAAACCAAACACCGCTAGGCTCTTTCCCATAGGGCTCGTAATCACTTAGCGGGCCTGTTGTGCCCGAGGTATTCCATTGCTTGCAGGCTAGCGCACAAGCGTGACAACCCACACAGGTATCCAGATCTATGACCAATCCGAGTTTCATTTTATATGCCTCCTTTGGTCAGAGTATCTTTTAAGGAACGCACCAGATTGACTGGCTCGTGCGTGCTATAGCGCAAGGTGCCCGGCGCATCACTCATCCCTGGCAACGGTTTGATGGTGTCGAAGGTGGGATACACACCCGTCTCTCCAGCAGCCGCAGGATATAGCTTTACCTTCAAGTCGTACCAGGCAGCTTGGCCGGTGACCGGATCTGAATTCGTTAAACGGCGTTCGCCGTCTTGTGCCGGCAGCAATTCGGATATCAGGTGGTTCATAAGGAAACCCTTAGCGCTTTCCGGGGCGTCTTTATCCAGCCCCCACGCACCGGATTGCTTACCAATCGCGTTCCACGTCCATACCGTATCTGGGTTACAACCTTCCATCAGCTTGACCTGACAACGCACTTTGCCGTTGTGAGATTCAAGCCACACCCATGCTAAATCCTCTATGCCCATGCTGATGCCTTTCGCACGATTCATGTACAGATAATTTTGCGCCATGATTTGCCGCAGCCAACTGTTTTGCGAATCCCAGGAGTGATACATGAACATCGGGCGCTGATTCACCGCGTGAAAATTGTACTCTTTGTTATCCACCCGGCTCTCTTCAATGGGCTTGTACCAGAAGGGCAATGGGTCAAAATACTTGATCAACCGTTGTTTGTCGGTTTCATGCTTTGGCAATGGCCCGTCATAGAGTCCCTGCCCCGCCAGACGAAACTTCTGCACTACTTCCGAATAAAGCTCCAT
>CALFBL010000254.1 GCA_937951695.1 uncultured Granulosicoccaceae bacterium
TTGTTCGGCAGGGGTACACAAGGTGCGCTCGCGCTGTATCGCCACGAACACACCCATAGCCATGATCACCATCACGACCCCCAACACGTCCCCAACCCCGACTAATACCCGATGAACTTATTGGACGATTTTGTTATACGCGCCGCGATTGCTGGTGCAGGCGTTGCACTGATCTCAGCGCCTTTAGGCTGTTTTGTGGTGTGGCGCCGCATGGCTTATTTCGGTGACGCGACAGCCCACGCAGCGATTTTGGGTGTGGCGTTGTCGTTGGCCATGGGTCTATCGATCTTTGTCGGAGCACTGGCCATCGCTCTGTGCATGGCGATGTCGGTATCGGTGATGCGCGGACGCGGTTATTCAATGGATACCTTGCTGGGGGTGCTGGCACACTCTGCTCTAGCATTAGGCCTTGTTGCGGTATCCTTGGTGGAAGGGGTTCGAGTTGATATAAACGCGTACCTGTTTGGTGATATTTTGACGGTAAACAAGTTGGATATCTTGATTATTTGGGCTGGCGTTATACTGGTATTGGCGTTGTTGGTTTGGCGTTGGCAGCGTCTGCTACTGGCAACGGTCAATGAAGAAATGGCGCAAGCCGCTGGGGTGAATCCAAAAATCGAACAATGGTTTCTCACGGTTGCCTTAGCCGTCGTGGTTGCCGTTGCTATCAAAGTAGTCGGTGCCTTGTTGATTGGCGCGCTACTGCTGATACCGGCTGCAACGGCGCGGCGTTTTGCGTCTACTCCTGAAATAATGGCTATACTGGCATCGGTGATTGGCGTGTGTTCAGCCATCGCTGGCTTGGGTGTGTCCTGGCAATGGGATACTCCAACCGGGCCGAGCATAGTCTGCGTCACTGCGGTGTTGTTTTTAGCAGCGACGTTAATGCCGGCACGCAGGCGTTTTTCTAGATGATCCGAGGTTTAACTTATCGCAATCCATAGGGAATAATTTTCCGCACATTCTGATCCACGTGTAGTGTGCTTTTCAATGGTGGTGCGGCTCGTTGAACGCAATCTGATCGTTCACAGATTCTGCACGACACCCCGATCGGTTCGAACACGCCAAGGGCTTCGGGGTTTAGCTGGGCGCCGTAAACGAATTGATCGATGTACTTCACCTCACAGCCCAGCGCTAAGGCGTAACGCCGGTTCGGATCTTTAAAGCCTCCCGATGGTTTATCAACCGTGGTGGCAAAGCACAGATAGCGTTCACCATCGGGTGTTTCGGCCAGTTGTCGAATCATTTGTCCCGGACTTTCAAAGGCCTTATGGGCGTTCCACAACGGGCAGGCTGACCCGAACCGGGCGAACTGCAATTTTGTTGCGCTGTGTCGTTTGGTGATATTGCCCGCCCGATCAACCCGGGCAAAAAAGATCGGCACACCCTGTAACCCCGGACGTTGTAGTGTACTGAGCCTGTGCGCGACTTGCTCAATGCTGGTATCGAATTCATCGGCGAGCAATACTAAGTCATGCAACAGGCGGCGGGCTGCACTGTGAAAGCGCTGATAAGGCAACAAGGTAGCGCCAGCGAAATAGTTGGTGATGCCGATGCGACAGATATCGGCCGCTTGCTCGGATCGAAAATCAGCCGCTTCAATGATCCGATCGATATCCTCTGCGTATTCCAGCAAGCCTAATTGACACGCCAATTGAAACGTACGGGTGGCACGATTGTGTCGACGGTTCAAGTGCACGACTTTGCTGCCAGGGACGTAATGTCGTAAGGTACGGCTGTCACCGTCTTCGAGAATAATCGTGACCCCGTGTTGCTCTTCGGCGTAGCTGCTTAACGCATCGAATTGATCGCGCGCCGAAGAATCCAGCCGACTGGCAAAGGCTTCGGCTTTCTCATCCAGTTCGTGCAGATAGTTATTGGTGAAATGAAAATAGTCGCGCACCTCCTCATAAGCGGTGGGTTCGGCCAAGGAACCTGTGCGATGAATCGAATCGTCGAGTTCGGCTAATTGATCGCTGGCACGCCGCAGTGCCTGATGCATGGTAATCAGTGCGCGGGCAACACTGGGAGAATTTTGCGTGGCCAGTTTGAGCTCGTGTGAGGAGGGCACCCGGCCGTTGAAAAGCGGGTCAGCAAAGCACTCCACCAAGTCAGCCAGTAGCCGCTCGTTGTCAAACGAGGACAGCTTGGCGATGTCAATGGCGTAGTGTTCCGCCAGTGCCAACAGCACCGTCGCGGTCACATGGCGCTGATTGTTCTCCATCTGGTTCAGATAACTGGTGGAAATTCCCAGCGAGGTCGCGAAGGCGGCTTGTGTCAGCTGGTGCTCAAGCCGCAATTCGCGCAGCGAATGACCGATGAAAAGTTTTGTCGTACGCATATTGCAATTTTACAATTTTATCAATGTGTTTTGCAAACATCACAATTCACCACGCGAAGATCCTCGACGAGAATTCTGAACAGACGTACACTCAACCTGCTCAAAGGCGCGGATTTGAGATCAAACTCTCACTATTTGGGTCTATTTTTAGAATTCGCAAAATTCCATATCCTTTGGATGAGTCGCAAAGGATCCAGCGCAGGCAAACTGGCATGAACACAATTCTTGAAGAGCTCGAAGAGCGCCGCGCGGCGGCGCGCCTGGGCGGTGGTCAAAAGCGCATCGATCGTCAACACGGGCAAGGCAAACTCACCGCTCGTGAGCGTGTGGACGTGTTGCTCGATGACAACTCGTTTGAAGAGTACGACCTGTACAAAGCCCACCGCTGCACCGATTTTGGCATGGCCGATCAGCAAATACCGGGCGATGGTGTGGTGACGGGTTGGGGCACGATCAATGGACGACCGGTCTATGTGTTCTCCCAGGACTTCACGGTCTACGGTGGATCTTTGTCGGAGACCCACGCCGAGAAGATTATGAAGGTGATGGATCTGGCCATGCAAAACGGCATCCCCATCATCGGCTTGAACGATTCGGGTGGTGCGCGAATTCAGGAAGGGGTGGCCTCGTTAGGCGGTTACGCGGAAGTGTTCTGGAGAAACGCGCAAGCCTCAGGGGTGATACCGCAGATTTCAGTGATCATGGGGCCGTGTGCCGGAGGGGCGGTGTATTCCCCGGCGATGACCGATTTTGTGTTTATGGTAAAAGACACCAGTTACATGTTTGTGACCGGGCCCGATGTGGTCAAGACCGTTACCAACGAAGTGGTCACAGCCGAAGAGCTCGGTGGCGCCAACACTCATACCCACACATCGTCGGTCGCCGATGCCGCGTTTGAGAACGATTTTGAAACCTTGATGGAAGTGCGCCGGTTGGTAGACTTTCTGCCGCTATCGTGTAAAGACGCCGCGCCGATTCAACTCTGTCATGATCCCTATGACCGTGAAGGCGAGTCACTGGATCGATTGGTGCCTGCGGACGCCAACAAGCCCTACGATATGCGAGAGGCGGTCTTGTCCATCGCTGATGATGGCGACTTTTTTGAAATTCAACGGGACTTTGCTGGCAATATTTTGTGCGGATTCATTCGCGTTAACGGCGAAAGCGTTGGCGTGATTGCCAATCAACCGATGGTGTTGGCCGGTTGTCTGGACATCAACAGCTCGCGCAAAGCTGCGCGTTTCGTCCGCTTCTGCGATGCCTTCAACATTCCGATTGTCACCCTAGTGGACGTACCGGGTTTTCTTCCAGGCACCGCGCAAGAGTACGGCGGTATCATCAAGCACGGTGCGAAGTTATTGTTCGCATACGCTGAAGCCACGGTGCCTAAAATTACTGTGATCTTGCGCAAAGCCTACGGTGGGGCTTACGACGTCATGGCCTCAAAGCATATTCGTGCAGATATCAACTACGCCTGGCCGAGCGCTGAAATCGCGGTAATGGGCGCTAAGGGGGCCACCGAGATTCTGTATCGCAGTGAGCTGGGTGACGCTGCGAAAATCGCCCAACGTACCGCAGACTACGAAGCTCGATTTGCCAATCCGTTCATTGCCGCTCAGCGCGGATTTATTGATGAGGTGATTCAACCGCGTTCAACCCGGCGACGGATCGCGCGCAGCTTGGAACTGCTGCGCGGAAAAGAGGCGCCTGTGCCGATGCGTAAACACGACAACATCCCTCTTTAGGATACCCACCATGATTAAAAAGCTATTGGTCGCGAACCGTGGTGAGATTGCCTGTCGGGTGTTTGTCACGGCTAAGCGCATGGGCATCGCAACCGTTGCGGTGTATTCGGATGTCGACGCTAACGCATTGCATGTCTCCTACGCCGATGAAGCCATGGCCATCGGCGGTACAACCGCGGCAGAGAGTTACCTGGTCATTGATAAGATCGTGCAGGCGTGCAAAGACAGCGGCGCCGATGCGGTGCATCCCGGGTACGGTTTTTTGTCCGAGCAGGGCGACTTTGTCGATCGGCTGGATGCCGAAGGCATCATTATGATTGGCCCTCCAGCAAACGCGATGCGCAGCATGGGTGACAAAATCACCTCGAAGCGCTTATCGGCTGAAGCCGGTGTCAGTACGGTGCCAGGGCATATGGGCTTGATTGACGATGCGGCACATTGCGCGAAGATTTCCGCCGATATCGGTTACCCGGTGATGATCAAAGCCAGCGCGGGCGGTGGAGGTAAAGGCATGCGCATCGCGTGGAATGAGGCAGAAGCCAAAGAGGGGTTCGAGCGATCAAAATCCGAAGCTCAGTCCTCGTTCGGCGATGACAGAATTTTTGTCGAAAAATTCATTACCCAGCCGCGCCATATCGAAATACAAGTGATGGCAGACAATCACGGCAACGTGGTGTACCTAGGGGAGCGCGAATGTTCCATTCAGCGTC